>JAZDPD010000237.1:0-15929 GCA_043798045.1 Candidatus Omnitrophota bacterium
TTGCGCTTGATGTTACAATTTCTCTGCTCCATAGATCTCCTGTTCTTTGTTTTGTCGACTAACTTACAAAGTAACAGTTTTTGCTGATCTATGGAGCTCTTTTAAATTTTTCCTGTCGCACTTGTGATTACAATTTTCCAGCCCCCGAAATATCAGCCCTACCTTATATTAAGAAACCTGTTCGCGGTATTGAAGCGGGGTAAATGATGTTTTGCGCTTGAATATCCTCATGAATGTTTCGGGATTGCGATATCCCAGGATCCCGGAAATCTTGTAGACTGGATAAGCCGTCTTTTTCAACAACGCCTTGGCCCTTTCTATCTTCAAGCCAATCTTGTACTCCCTGAAATTAACATCATTCTCTTTTTTAAAAACACGACTAACATACTTTTCACTCAAACAAATCTCATTGGCAAGATCTTTTAAAGCCACATGAGAGAAATTCATATCGGTAAAAAGCCTCAATCGTTTGGATACAACCGATTTTTCATCCACCGCACCAAACTTTCTTTCCAAAAGCCGTTGCACCTTCCCCCCCTCAGATCCACCACATCAAACGGCTTGTCAATGAATTCATCCGCACCGCCTCTCAAGGCCTGGACAACAACCTCCCTGGAGCCAAACCCGGTCATGATGATCACGGCAATATCCCTGCCCAAATCCCTGATCTCCTGCAAAACGGAAAGACCATCCATGCCCTGCATGCACACATCCGTCAATACCAGCCGAACGCCATGAGGACATCTGAGATATTCAAGGGCCTCTTTCCCATTGTTAAAGCAAACAACCTCAAAATATCTTCCCAACGCAAGTTTCACGCTTTCCAACTGTCGCGGATTATCATCAATGACAACAATTTTCTCATACAACATGCTTAACTCCCCTGATATAATGGCAAGTGGACACGAAACGTTGTTTTGCCATCCTGTCCGCTGACCACATCAAGGCGACCGCCATGATGCTTGACAATGTCACGGCAAATCGCCAGGCCAAGCCCAAGCCCTCCGTCCTTTGTCGTGAAAAATGGCTCAAATATCTTTTCAATCTTTTCAACAGGAATACCCTCACCCGTATTCTCCACTGAAATAACCACGGACGCCCCGGACACATCGTCATCTGCAGCCACGGCCAACCGGATCAAGCCGCAAGAGTGCGTTGAATCAAGGGCATTGGACAACAAATTCATCAATACCTGGCGAAGTTTATCCCCGTTACCGCGCACCTTAAGATCACCCGTCCCTGTCTCCACACAAAAACGGCACCCATGCAGCTTGACCCGATGTTGCGCCAGAAGTTCCACATCCCTGACAAGCAAACCAACTTCCAATATTTGATAAGAAAACTGGGGGACACGGGCATACTCGACCATATTTTGCAACATCCCTTTCCAAACACTCAATTCCTGCGGCACCACCCGGGTGAATTCCTGAATAAACTTTCTTTCCTTATAGCGCTCACCCAAAAGCTGAATATACGTATCTACCAGCACCAATGAATTCTTGAGCTCATGCACAATGCTGGTGACCGCCTTACCCACCAGCGACAACTTCTCGGCCTGATGCGCCTGCTTAAGCCGCACCACCATCGCGTTAAAAGAAATAAGCACCTGCCCGACCTCATCCTCCCGGGAAACCGGCAGAGGATGATCATAATCTTCATGCGATATCCTTCGCATTCCCTCCAGCAACATATTCAAAGGACGCCCCATATAACGCGCCAGGAATAAACTGATAACAAAAGCAAAGAAAACAACCAGTGTGATAAAAAACCATGACTGCATCTGCATCGTCCTGGAGAAGGCATACGCTTCATTGATCGACTGGAATATTAAAAGACCCCAGCCGGCATCCTGGATCGGCGCATACGAAATAATCCAGCCACCTCCGGCGGCATCCTCCCGGCTGCCACCTTCCCCGGACAAAACCTGATCCACAACAGATCCGCTCTCAAGCGTCTGATGCCCAAGGACCATTTTTTTATTCGGATGGGAAATTAGCGCTCCGGAGCGATCCACCACACAGGCATACCCTGTAACACCAACATGAATTCCGTCCACAATCATCCACATCCCCCTGAGATCGACCTCGGCCATGAGGACCCCGCTGACCTTGCCCCACTGCGTGATCGGAACCGCCATGGTCACCACCGGCGTATCTGTCCCGTGAATTTGAACCGCCGAAATATAATTGCCGCCCTCCCGGGCCTTCCTGAACGCCACATCTTGCGCACGATCAAGCTTCGCACCACCTAACTGCGACACCGCCACCTCGATCCCGTCAACTCCCACCGAAGCGACACGGCGCAACATCGGATACCGGAGCGAAAGCTCGACCACCGCTGTTTCCTGGCTCCAGGCATTGGCATGGCTCACACCCATAATAGAAGCAACCGCCACCAAAAGCTCCTGCGGCTTGCGAACAAACTCGCTAACCTGCCCGGCCGCGCGCAAAGCCAACTCCCGATGATCGCGCAGCACCGTCGTTCTAACAGCCCGTTGACTCGTATGGATGAGCAAAGCACCCAGGGTCACCAATGGCACCACCGCCAAAAGCAGCAATAAAATAAAAAGCTGCTGCCAAATGCGTCCGGGCCAAAGCCTTCCAAGGCACGCCTTAATCTGCCTCCCCGGCGGCACCATCACGACAACACATCCCTGGCTAAAACCTCTTCACCCACCCTTTTAAACTGCTCGTTATACAATTCACGGTAAAAATCAGATCGCACCATCAACGTCTCATGCACACCCGCCGCCTCTAGCCGACCATCCCGCAAAACGATGACCCTGTCGGCATCCATGATGGTTGAAAAACGATGCGCCACAATAAAGATCGTCTTCTTTTCTCCAAAATCCCGAACAGCCTTCTGGATCACATTTTCCGTCATGGCATCCACGGCCGAGGTGGCCTCATCCAAAAGAAGAATACGGGGATTGCGCACCAATGCCCGCGCAATCGCAAGGCGCTGGCGCTGTCCACAGGAAAGATGCACCCCACGCTCGCCAACCTTCATGTTGTATCCACCCGGGAGTGCCGAAATAAAATCGTGGGCCTGCGCCGCTTTAGCAGCTTTAACGACCTGCGCAGGCGTCACCCCTGCGCAGGCATATCCGATATTAGCCTCAACTGAATCCTGAAACAGGAAATCATCCTGTAACACAACCGCCACCTGAGAGCGATAGGCATCAAGGTCCAGCACACGCACATCATTCCCGTCAATCAGCACACGCCCGCTATATGCATCAAAAAGCCTCAGGATAAGTCCGACCAAAGTGCTTTTACCTGCCCCGCTTGGCCCGACCACCGCCACCGTCTCACCCGGCATGACCGTAAAACTCACGCCCTTCAACGCCGCACGACCTTGTTCATATTGAAAAGAAACATCGTCAAAAACAACCTCCCCCCGCAAGCCAGACAACACGACCGGTGCCTGAACATCCGCCTGCTCCTCATCGACACGAAAGACGTCCTCAATGCGTTCCAACGCCGCCAAAGCCTCCTGGTAGGAACTATTGATCACAACCATCCTGATCAGCGGCGCAAACAGCATGCCTAAATACGAGTAAAATGCCACAAGCTCCCCCGGCGTCAAGCGCCCCGACATTACATCCAATCCGCCGATCCACAAAACACCCACAATCCCGGCAGAAGAAAAAAACTCAGACCCCACCCATAATGCTGTATTCAATACCTGGACCTTGCCGGCAACCTGCACAACATCCCGCTGCCTTACTTCAAAAACATCACATTCATGTTTTGTTGCGCCAAAAGCCCTGACAGTCGCCATCCCGCCAAGCACTTCATTAATCCTTGATGTCATTCGCCCGTGTGCATCCCGCAAACGCGCATACCGCTTCTTAAGCCGGGGGACACCTCCAAAATAAATAACCGCAAATAACGGCATGATCAAGACCGCGCACAACATCATGCGCCCGTTAATCAATCCCAGCACAATCAAAATGGCCCCCACCGCGAACACCGAATAAACAAAATCCAGGGCGTCACCAAAAACAAAACGCCGAATGCTGTCAACATCAGAGGTAATCCGTGTCAATATCTGCGAAGGTGCCATTTGACGGATGCGCACCAAAGGCAAGCTGTGAACATGCGCATAAAGACGGCTTCTCAAATCAGCAACGATCCTCTCCCCAACCAGCGCACTGATGTACTTGTGCAAAAAATTCAATGCTGTGCGCATGCATAAAACCGCCAATAAAATCAAAAGAACAACCTTTAACAAAGCCTTATCAGCGCCTGTTAAAACGGTATCAACAATAATCTTGACACCCCAAGGCAAGCACAAGGCAAGGATATTGCTGACAAACATGCAAAGAAGGATCAGGAGGACTGAACGGCGGTACGGTTTAATGAATGAAAAAAACGGCATGTCTTTCAACCTGCAATTGGGCGCGATCATTACGTCGGCAAAGAATGCTTCACGGACATTATGAATTTATACCACAGGCCGGAGCAGGTTGCCATGCTTTTCTGACCTGCAACAGCCCGGCATCACATCAGGCCGCATGCGTGAGCGCATCATATTCACTTTTCACAAGCTCCGGTGCCATCTGATCCAGGTATCCGGCCTTGCAATACGGCCGATCAAACCGCCCGTGTTCCATAAATGACATGAGCCGGCATCCGCCATTGCAAACCGGAAGATATCGGCAATCCACAGGACATTTCAGGCCAACATCCATATTCAGAAACTCCTGACGATTGCCATTGAACTCTTTCAGAAACACACTCCCGACAGCAAACTGGGGATACCCCAACATCGAATTACAGGCATACAAATAACCTTGAGGGTCTATGGCAAAACCACCGTACTCTCTACCCAGAGAACACGCCGATACCGCAAGGCCCCTTGGCACAGCAAGCCCCTTGGCCGCCATCAAACGATTGATCTCAAACCCCGCCTTCAGCAGCTCCTGATCGCTATAATTCATCTGGCATTGAACACCGTGAATTTGTCCTGGATAAGCCAAAGAACCCAGCGACGCATGAATTGGCGAGAAAATGAATCGTCCCAAACGGCCAAGAATCCCCCGGCTTTCCAGATAATCCAGGAGGTGCGCAATATGCGCAACCCGATTCTTATCATAACTAACGGAAATCCCCACCTGGACAAGATCTACAATATCCATAATATTACCCATGATCCGGTCAAACGTGCCCCCGCCGGTACGCAGCGGCCGCAAACGATCATGCTCATCCCCCACACCATCAAGCGATATCCGCACATTGGAAAGCCCCAAAGGCAAATATTTCTGCACACATGCGGCGGTTATCAAATACCCGTTAGTTTGTATCATGAATTTAAAACCAATCCCATTGACCGCACACCAATCCCGCAGATCAGTCGCCACATATTCCAATGCATCCTCATTGAGCAATGGCTCACCGCCATAAAACGTCACAAATATCTTCTCATATTTCATAGACAACACCCTGGCCTTGATCCAATCCAGGGATGCACGGCAGATTGCCGCCGACATCGCCGCCGGCTGACGAACACCTTCCTCGAAACAATAAGCACACCTAAAATTACACGCCATGGTTGTCAAAATAGTTACCGCAAATGTATCGCCTATCTTCTGGCGCTTAAGGTCTTCCAGAAAACGCAGCAGTTCCTTCTCATCCTTCGACCCGTTTTCCACAACAAATCCCATGGCATAGAGTTGTTCAAGTTCACACGCATACTCCATCCGCAGCGAAAAACTTTCCGGATGACCCAGATGATGCAGCAAATCCATGAGTCTGCTTTCCACCTTGACCAAAGCCTGGGTGCGGGTATTGTAAACGAGATGTTCCCCGGCCCCCGGATGATCATTGACAATAATATTCTGCGCAGATAATTGCATAAAGAGTTCCCGTTGATTTAATAAAATTCTGTCATCGGGAGTCTACCTGACCCCCGATGACAGTGGCATTCAGTGAATTTGAGAATTATTCCACTGTTAGCGCCATATTCTCCGTTCCCGGCGGCCAGCAACAGCACAGCACTGAAAGCCGACGAACATCCTGCACCCCCTGCTTGATAATCTCCATTTACGTCACCCCCTTTCATGGTTTAATCCAGAATCGAGCATTAACCTCGGTTTATCGCTGAAGGCACCCGCACAAAGAATTGTCTTCACCAACCCGGCTATTCTTTTTCAAACGGAGTTTTCGCCAAATACCAGTCTTTCATCATGTACGCAGGCATCAACGGAAAAAAGAACCCATCGGTATTAAGAAACTTCCTCGCCACCGCATGGCGCGTCACAAAAGAAAACAAGAAACACGCCGGTTGATCATCATAAACAATCTTATGAATTTGCTGATACACCTTGGCTAACAATGCTTTATCCGAAAGATGACGTGCTTTATTGATCAAATCATCCAATTGGGGATTTTGATAATGCCACAATCTTTCCAATTCATCTCCCGACGGATACCACTGCTCCAGCGCCATTCCCGGATCTCGATCAAACATGTAAAACAGTCTCAACCATGCTTGCGGCTTGTTTTTCGACAAATACTCTGGCGTAAATTCTTTTTCATCCTGATAAAGCAGCACCGTTAATTTAATCCCGATTTCAGACAAACGCTGACGAATGATCATGGCGGCTGTTTCAAAATAGCCGCTGCGCGCATCCACCAACAACCGCATCTCCAGCGGAACACCATCTTTTTCCAACAACCCATCCGCATCAACATCACGCCAACCCGCAGCCCCCAGCATACGACGAGCATCTTGAGGATTATAAGCCAAGGCCACCACATCAGGATTAAACCCCGCTGAATTCATCGCAAAAATCCCCGTGCTTCGCACCCCGCCCACACGCATCTCATCCATCATTTGATTAACGTTAATCCCCAGGGCCACCGCCCTTCTAACCCTGACATCCGAAAAAATCGGGTCCTTAACATCAAAAACAATCGCCATACTCATCCCCGCCGCAATTTCATATGTCTTAAAGACCGGATCCTTGCGCAGCACTTCATAATCTTCCCGATTAAGAAATTTGATGAAATCAACTTCCTGGCGCATCAGCGCCGCCCAAAGACTTGTATTATCGGGATAAACTTTTATCACAATCCTGTCCAAATACGGACGTCCATCAAAATATTCATGATTCGCTTCCAACACGATTTCTTGCGTCAAACGATCCCATTTAGTAAACCTGAACGGCCCCGTACCAATAGGAAAAATATTAAAAACCGCTTCAGACAGATCCTTTCCTTCCAAAACATGCTTGGGAACAATTTCAAACATCAGTTTATACAAAAAATGCGGCGAAGGCTGTTTTAATGAAAGCCTGATAGTATACTTATCAATAACCTGCCACTGCGCTCCTGCCGACAAGACAATCACATCTTTGCGCGGAGAATTGTTTCTCGGATCAGCCATCGCATCATATGTAAACTTAACATCCTCAGCCGTCAACTCAACACCGTCATGAAACCGCACGCCTTTCTTTAAATGAAATACATACGAAAGACCGTCCGCACTAATATCCCACGATGAAGCCAGCCCGGGAACAATGTCACCCCCAGCATTGACACGAACCAATGCGTCAAAAACAAGCGAGAATATGGCTGAAGAAACACCCTGATTGATAAGGATAGGATTAATGACCACCGGTGGATTGACAGTACCCCAAACAAGAGTCCCACCGAAGTTCGAATGAACTTTTTGATCTAGACTTAAAACAGCTTGGCCCGCATCTTCAACAGACACCGCCATAACAGAAGAACAATACGAAACAATACCCAATGCGGTCAAGACAAAACCAAGCCTCATGGCATAAGCCTTTATATTAAATAGATGTTGCCTGATCATTTCCCCGCGGCATAAAAAAACGCATCCCGCGCGTCGCCCGATGAATCCGCCCGGCTCCTGCGCGCGTCTGATCAATCAAAGCCATGAGATCACTTAAAATAGCAGCATAACTGACTTTACGCTCAAACAAATCAAGCTGACGTGCAAACAGTTCAACATCCTCCCAGGCCTTGCAGCGCACCGCTTCCCGTATTTGTTCAACAAGCTTCTCCCGGCACACAATTACCTCGACATATTCTTTCAAATTATCCAGATTGCTGTTAATAACCGCCAATCCATTATTAACGCCATGCACCGAATCACCCACAAGCTCCAGCAAACCAACAAATTCCTGCAGATCTTTATGACTGGATATATCCTTGGATAAATGTATCGCGCCAACAACTACTTCACGATTTATATCAAATACAGGGAAAATCATCACTAATACAGGCTCGCCACGATCTCCAACAACTTCCATGGTATGAGCCTTGCCATCTTGCAAAGATTGCCGCACCGGACATCCTTGCGAGTCACACCCCTGATGCTGACGCCAGTCATAACACTTCTTATGGGAACACCCACCCCCGTCCAACGGAGTCTTTTGCAAAAACCGCTTGTTGCCCCAAACCACGTTAGCCGAACAATCCATTAAAAAGACTGAATCCTCAACATGATCAAAGGTTTCTTTCCACTCTTGCGCAAACCTTCTAAGCCTTTCCGGAATTTCAATGTCATTTGACTGACTTTCCATACCGACCCTTTCATTTCATACCTCAATAACAAAACACGATACACATGCAATATTAAATATATTTGATAAACAGATTATGTAAATAGGATAAGCACGCTTTGTACTGACATTTTCGCACTTTCTAGAGAATCTGGGTGCAGGATGCGGTCAACGTATTAAACCTAAACCATGCAACGGTCTTGATTTAACAAAAAAAGAACTCCCAAACAATACAGTTAATAACGAAGCGTCACGCCGCTTTCAAGATAACGTTCCGGCAATGGCAAGGAAGGATCTGTCCAATATTTACTATTGGCCAGATTATAGACATTCAAGAAAACACCAAGATCACAACGACCATATACGGATTTCCAATCCCTGGTAAGCTTAAGATCAAAAACAGGCTTGCGGTCATTGGCCTGCAACGGAAGTGAATCCCAGCGATCATAATGCATATAAAGATTAACTCCCCATCCACGGGCAGACATATAATTCACACCCCCGCCAATGCTTTGTAAAGCAACGCCGTTGCCGCGAACAACACGCCGGGTGACACGGTTAACCGGGTCATGATAACCGCCAAAAACATAAAATTTTAATGCCCGCGAAACCCTGTAATCCACCTGACCTTCAACGCCCTCACGCCTGACTTTCCCGATATTCTGCTTCTGATACGCCCCCAGCACACTATTATAAACAGTCGAAAGACCATCTGTAACATCACTCCGGTAAATATTAACATCCATGCGGATACGACCAAGATCCACTGTTATCCCGGTTTCATAAACATTGGCCCGCTCGGCCCTGAGGTCCAAATTGGGCGCCACAAGCACAGACGGATCATCATTATAAATCCACATCAACGGCGGCGCGGTAAACGCCCTTGACGCCTTAAGACGCCATTGCGTATCATTATCCTTGGAAAAATGAAACACCGAACCAAGGCTGGGGCTTAACTGATTCCCAAAACAATTATTATTATCAAACCGTAGCCCTGGGATCAAATCCCACTGATCCAACCTTAATGTATAATTTGCATAAGGAGCCTGCGTATTCACACGCTTGGCGGTTGTCAAATAATTTGAGGATTTAATCACCTGTCGGTCAACATCCACCCCCATAACCAACACATCCTCCCCCCTCATCCGGACATGCCCATTAATGCCAACCCCTTGATACTCATTATGATTGGATGAAGCTGAAATACGCGCCCCTGTGAGCGCATTGTACGTATCTGAAGACAAACCCTGATCATTATATTTATAGGAAAAATTGAAATTCCCGTCCGGCTTATCCACATCAAGACGCAATTTTCCATAACGGGCAATATACGGTGTTTCATTGATCCTGTTCGTTGAGAATACATGCTGACGGACATCCGCGGCACTATACCCGAAAGAACCCGTCAACTTGCCCTGGTCACCCAAGGGGAGCGATACCTTGCTGAACGCTTTCTCTTCACGCACCGGTGACTGAAAATGCGCGCCAGCAGTATCCATGTAGCTGCCCATCAAATAATACCCCAGAGCCCCCGCCTTACCAGCCATATCCACACTTTGCTTGCGCGTGGCATACGCCCCGAATGAACTGGTAACGCTGCCAACAGGGATAAGACTCTCTCCGGTTTCTTTGGTGATCACGTTAACAACACCCCCCAAACCCGACCCCCAGGCACTGGAAGAGGGGCCCTTTATTACTTCAATGCGCTCGATATTCTCCACAGGGATACGTGTTGGATTGGCTTGACCGGAAAGCTGCGTGTTAAATGGAATATCATCAACCATCACCAGAACATCGCGAGAATTTGAACCGTTGATGGAAAGCGATGTTGCCTGCCCCATAAGGCCGCCCACACTCATGGAAACCCCAGGCACGCGTGCCAAAACTTCACTTAAATCATGTGCTGGCATAGCCTTGACCCGCTGAGCTGAAACAACAAAAACATCTTCTGCCATCCCAAAACCGGCCACAGCATTCCTAACCGCCGATATCACAATAGGTTTTAATTCAACAATAGAATTGATCGAGGAAAAATCATCCGCCGCAGCGCTGGCCAGAAAATAACAAGAATATATGGCAGAAACAATGACAATTCTTGGAAAGTGTTGGCATATAACGTTTTTGAACATGCCGTCATTCTAAACACAACATGCTTAACTAGCAACCCTCAAATCAAATATATTACTTTAACGAAAAAAGCATCAGTTTTTGGGGACGCGACATTTTCTTAATCTGCGCCTCCCGCTTAAGGGCCTCACTCCGATTCAAAAACAACTCACTGTAACAAAATTTATCCGCACCAAATGCCCGCGTGAACTTGGCACCCCGCCCCTGCTGATGCTGCTTCAAACGGCGCGACAAATCAGTCGTTATGCCCGTATACAATCGCCCGCCGGAACACTCAAGGATATAGACATGCCACATTGACAACTTCCGTTATTGACCCTTAACCCGTATCACGGCCCCTGACGGACCTTGTAAATCCGGCTGCCGCCGGCCTCGTAAACAAGCTCAAGCCTCTCACGCACAGACCCCAACGCCTCCCGGCGCCAGATAACAGCCGCCGGATCAAAAACATAATCAAATCCATTGACACCGAACAACCCTTTTATATCATCATCCGACAAACCATACAACGCCGGCCCCGACATAGATTTCCTGCCTGCATACAAATACACACTCGCCGGAACAGGGCTCAAGAATAACGCCGTGCTCGGGGTGTTTTGACGGATCCAGGAAAATGCAAGCTCCATACCTGAAGGATTTGAAACACTTGCAGACGGCCCTAGCATTTTCTCTCCGGCCAAAACACCGTGCCTGATGCTCATAAAAGCAAACACACCCAAACACACGGACAGCAGGGACACCGCAACCCTTTTAGGGAAGACCTTTTGCATCAGCGCTCCGACACCACTCAGGAAATAATAATACAACAGAGGCAACACCGGCAGCACCATCCGGATTCCCGAGGACTGAACCCAGGGCCAAACAGACAAGCCAAGAAGATAGACAACAAAAAAGATTTCCAGAATGCCTTTATATCGACGAAAACAAAACCACCAGCCAACCCCCACTACACCCGTCAGCAATCCGGCCCACCAAACCCGCTGGGCCAAGATACAATTCGTCATGGCTGAAGGTATCGCATAAAACACCAGGGCATACCCCCCTTTAAGGCATGTCAGCACAGCCCCATAAACCGAACCTGACCCCACCATACCCTTCACAGGATCCACATATCGGGCCAACAAGAACCAGTATGATTCACCCGCTCCTGCTTCAGAAAAATACCCCGCCACCAACCAAATGATAATCGGAACAATAATACTCACCGCAACAATCTTTTGTAATACGCCTAATCCGGACACCCGCCAACGATGGCCTGCCAAAAGCAATATCAAAAATACAAATGGCAGCAAAACTCCGGCCGTCCTGAGAAAAGACACCCCCACCATCACAAAAACAAACAACACTGCCTCCCTCCGACCTGAAGACACCTTGCGCAGATGCCGGTCTGCCAGAAAAAGCGCCGCCATCAGAAAAAACATGAACGGCACCTCAGAAAGCAGGCTGCGGGCATACAAACACATCAACGAGGTCATCCCGGTAAGCAAAACAACCCCCCATGCCAAAAGCGGAGCTTCACGTTCCCGCAACAAATAGAAGATCATAACCAGCGCGCCCCCCGCTGCCATAACCGGAACAAGAAAAAATGGGGCCCATCCGGAACCAATACATGATGCTGCCGCAAACAACAACGGCAACCCGAAGGGAAATTTAAGATGCAGCGGAAAACCATCTATCCAGATAGAATGATAGCCATGACCTTGAACAATCGAACGAGACAACAACACATACTGAGCCGCATCATCGCCCAATAAGAACGGAGAAACAATGTCAAGTGAGCGCCAGTAATACAATGCAAATCCGACCGCCGTCGCCAAAACAACGACAAACCAAAAGAACCCGCGCTGCTTTTGATCCATATAAACACCAACCTTATGAACGCCACATATCCCCAGAAGAATTCTTAACATCTTACCCGAGGGTTTTGCGCAATCATAACAATTTTATACAAAACTCATTAAGAAAAACCCTGGCCGTTGTTCATGACCAGGGCGTGCACCGCAGTTCCCTCTCAGATTAAATAACGCGCTTAGCACTTTGCGTTATTTTCTTTGCTGAGGGAAGGTGAAATTTCATCCAATCTTTAGCATAAGACGCAAGCCATTCTTCCGCCGCTTTATCAAACCCCACATCCAGACCCGCCTTCTCACTTTCAATCCATTTATACCGCTCAATCTCCCGTACGACCTCGGGATCCCCCAACAATTTTGCCTGCTCAAGATTCGTCATCACATACCCCTCCTCTGGTTATACCGCCTTAACGCACGATGAATACGTTCATAACATGTCCAACCCCTACACTTTTGTTGTGGCGGTCGTCTTGAGCGCCGGAGTATATTCCCGACGCACTTCCTGCTGCCCCTGCGGCGAATACAAAAGCTCCTTGTCCACCACACAGATAGCCCCCAGCCTTTTGGCCATGTTTGCCACCCACATCACTGGCAACAGTCGGCATCCCGAATTTACCCAATGCCTGTTTCGCCAACGCGATATTCGTCTCCCCGATACCGGCGCCAGTCCACCGACACCCCACCACCGCGCCACCGCCAAAAATCCTGGCCTCATAATGATTCAGGTGCACATCCATATTAAGCAGGCTCGACACAAGATATGCTCTCGAGGAATCTCCATATTTCCCCTGTGGTTCGGAAAGCCCGGGATGGCTGTCACGCCAGACCCCAAAAGTGTTGCCATAAACATCGGCTCCCGGGATACGCACAATTCACCCGGCAGCAGAAAAATCCGTTCGAGCCCTTTTGGGCGCGATGACCTTATCATTGATCTTCATGAACGTCCCTGAAGTTTCATTTTGATCTTGTGCAAAAGCTGCCCCGGATCAATAGGCTTTAAGATATAATCATCACAACCCGCATTAAATGCCCGCACGAACGGCTTGTCAAAAGCCGTCACCATGATGATCGGCAGCCCTTCTCCGACACGGACTTTGGCCATTTTCTCCACTTCACGCACCATGTTAAGAAAAGCCAACCCGTCCACTCCCGGCATGGCAATATCCAGAAGAACCAAATCATAATAATTCTTTTTCTCCTGGGAAATCTGATACGCCTCAAAAGCCTCCCGGCCGTTGGTGGCAATATCACAAACAGCCGCCTCACGTAAAACCTCAACCATCAGCTGACGATTGGCAAAATTATCATCCACCACCAGTATCTTCCACATATACAAAGCTACCCCTTCTTTAGTTTCGAATTGATCAGTTTCAACAACGCGGCAGGATCAACGGGTTTAAGCATGTAATCATCGCACCCGCGGTTAAATTCTTTCATAAACGGCTTTTCATGCCCGGTAACCATAATGATCGGCATGACCCTGCCCGCTGGGATACTCGCCGATGTTTCCATTTCACGCACCTTCTGGAGCACCTGGTAACCATCCATCCCCGGCATGATCATATCCAGCAACATCAGGTCAAAAGGCTTTCCCCGCTCCATGGCGCATTCATACCCGATGATCGCCTCCCGGCTGTTCATCGCCAGATAGGTTTCCGCGACCCCTTGCAATATGGTGCGCAATAACTGTAAATCTGCCAGGCTGTCATCAACAATCAGGATTTTCCACATACAACACCTCGACCTATGCGCTGTTTTCCTGAAAAGATTCCTTAAGGTCCGCAAAACATTTGTTAAGGCACTCCAAAATCTCCGCCAGATTCTTTCCCGCCCCCCCCTTAGATGCCAGATCATGCATTTCCGATGCCAAGCTTGCCATAGGCACAACACGCAAATTGCCGTAAGTCCCCTGCCATTCATGCGCGATCTTTTGAACAGTCACCATATCCTCACGCACCAACGCCTCCTGTAACTCCGGCCATGACTGCTCCGTGCCTATGACCGCAATCCTGAGGATCCTCTCATAAACCAAAAGAGGCAAATGCAACTCCTTGAGGATCACCTGCAAATCCAAGTTCAACCGTTCTTTGAATATTTGTGAACTAACCGCCATAACCTTTACACCTCTCTTAGAAAATACCGAATCAATTCATCCTGAATGCCCCACCCCCGACGGAACACTCCGGTCAACAGCCCCAAAGCAAAAGAAATATCACCGCATTGAAAAAGCAATGATTTCTTATACATACCGGCCGCTGCAACCGCTGAAACGATCATGCAGCCAAGATCAGGAAATTCTTTTATTTGAGGATTGAATCTCAATTCGGAAAGCGATTTGAAAAACTGCTGAAGTTCAACGGGATCAGAGAAATCTGCGAGCACAAGAGCTGCTGTGCGTTGTTTAACAACCACGATTAGCTGGGTCATATCCGCCATAAGTGCTCCATATAAAAAAGCCTGAACGCAAAAACCCGGTTCAGGCTTTGATAGCGTCTTGCGCTGGAAATTTGCGCATTTAAAGAATATACTTCAACGTCCTGAATGTCAAACTTTTAAAAAAAAGTTAACACCGATCCCGCCGCCCGATCCAAGAACTACTTGGGCTTGTACATTAAAAGCTTTTGCCTCAGTACTTCAAAATTCAAAGGCTTGGATAAATATGCCGTCATGCCGGCATCCAGGCAACGTTCAACATCTCCCGGCATCGCCCCGGCCGTCAGGGCAATAACAGGGAGTGTTTGACTGATCTCGCTGCGAATAATGCGCGTCGCCGACAAGCCATCCATCACCGGCATCTGAACATCCATGAGACAAACATCATAAACAACATCCTGCTTGAGGTGATCAAGCGCCTCCTGGCCATTGGCGGCATAGTCAGCCTCGCACCCCAGAACTTCAAAAAAAGCCTTGATCAACTCACAGTTGGGCAAGCTGTCCTCGACAACCAGGATTTTCATCCCGCGAAGATCAGCCACTGTCACCATGGCTGTTTTTGAACGCACCGACACATCCCCCCGCTTATCCTTGAGCGTCACAACAAAAACAAATTCGCTCCCCTTGCCCTCCTGCGACATAACCGAAATACGACCGTCCATCAACTCAACCAGTTGTTTGCAAATAGCCATGCCAAGACCTGTCCCGCCAAACCTTTTAGTTGTTGACATATCCCCCTGCACAAAAGGAATAAAAATATCCTGAAGTTTTTGAGCTGAAATGCCGACACCCGTATCCCTGACAGTACAGGCGATCCTGACAGTGCCCGGACGTTCCTCATCCACCATACGACGCAACTCCATGGAAATTTTTCCTTGAGACGTAAACTTTGCCGCATTCCCCAGAAGATTTGTCATGATCTGTCGCAAACGTACTTGATCCCCGAATACCCTTACAGGGAGATCAGGCGAAATATCAAAAGA
>JAZDPD010000023.1:0-2183 GCA_043798045.1 Candidatus Omnitrophota bacterium
CGGCATCAAACTTACTTAGCTCCGGAGGTTAGTATGGCCAGTTATATTGCTGTTGTTCACAAAGACCCGAAAAGCGACTATGGTGTTTCGTTCCCGGATTTCCCCGGATGCATCACCGCTGGAAGCACCATTGACGAGGCAAAAGATATGGCCCAACAGGCCCTGCCCTTTCATATCAAAGGGATGCTCCAGGATGGCGAAACCATTCCCAAACCTTCTGCCCTCGAAGACATAATGGATGATCCTGACTATGCTGACGCCACAGCATTTATGGTAGTGCATATTCCGGACGTAAGGCCAAAGACCATGAGGGTCAATATCACTGTCCCGGAAGATACCCTCAGGCAGATCGACATCATGGCAAAAAAGCGGGGCATGTCCCGTTCCTCGTTTCTTGTCCACACCGCCCAAAATGCCGAGTAGCGTAAACAGGAAGCCTCCTTTTCTGGGCCCGTTGCCGTTACGGCCAAGAATATCAGCCGACATCTCGTGCCCAGCAGGCAAAACTAAGGGGCTTCACAAACGCACCCCCCCTCATTAGAAGGTCTGAAGTCAAGAGGATTTATCCGGGCAGAGAGAAGCGTCTTGCATTCTTGTGTTTCCGGTCCTGCGTAGCATCGACACCCGCTTGCTGAAGCCACATTTGTTGGCCATTTGGGACAGGCAGAGCCCTTCCTCCCCAGGGTAAGAAAGGTCTTGACTGCGTGATATTTGACATGTAAATTGGCAATAATTATGATATCTGACGGTATTTATGGCAATTATTATGGGGGTGGATTATGTATGTCAACAGGCAATTGGATTTATTAAAGATTTTACGAAAGAAATCCTACTTTTTATTCGGGCCACGCCAAACGGGAAAGACATCCTTGATTCAACATACGTTAAATGAACACAGGTATTATAATCTGCTTCAAACGGATGTGTATCTGAAATTAAGCAGGGCGCCCCAAAGGCTTCGCCAGGAAATAACAGACCATGACAGGATTGTTATCATCGATGAGATTCAGAAGCTGCCGATGCTGCTTGATGAAGTGCATAATTTAATTGAAGAAAAAGGGATCCATTTCCTCCTTACAGGGTCCAGCGCCAGGAAACTGAGAAATAAGGGTGTGAACCTGCTGGGGGGCCGCGCCAGAACCAGGCGGCTGCGCCCCTTTATTCTCAAAGAGTTAAAAGGGGATTTCCAATTACTGAAGGCCTTAGATACAGGTCTGATCCCTTCCATCTATTTTTCCGATGCACCATTTGAAGATCTGGAGGCATACGCGGGAAATTATTTAAGGGAAGAGATTGCATCGGAGGCCATCGTTCGGAATGTACCTGCATTCAGCAGATTTCTTACTGTAGCCGGGCTGTGTAACGGTAAAATGATTAATTATACGAACATAGCAAGCGATGCGCAGGTTCCAAGATCAACCGTGCAGGAATATTTTCAGATTCTACGCGACACGCTGCTTGGCGATGATCTGCCTGCATGGCGGAAATCCGTCAAACGAAAACCGGTTTCCACTTCGAAATTCTACTTTTTCGATATAGGCGTCGCCAGATTTCTGCAAGGTCGTCGGGGTCTCAAGGTGAGATCTCCGGAATTTGGGGAGGCATTTGAGGCTTATATCCATCATGAGATAAAAAGCTACTGCGATTACAAAGGGGGTTGTGATCTGTGTTACTGGAGGGCGACTTCAGGCTTTGAGGTTGATTTTGTCATCAACGGAAAAACAGCGATTGAGGTAAAAGGGAAGGCAAATATCACAAGAAAAGACTTCAAAGGATTGACTGCAATAAAGGAAGAAGGACTTCTAAAAAATTATATATTGGTCACTCTTGAAGATACCCCTCGAAAAGATGGGGATATATGTATCCTTCCCTGGAAAGATTTTATTACAAACCTGTGGCAGGATGCGTATGTATGATAATATCCCTAAACGCTCGCGCCGCAGGGGACAAATCCGTAACGGCACACCTGTCTGCGTGCATCGCACAGGCAGGTCGGTAAATCGGTAATTCGAGGCGAGAAGCTATCAAAGGCTAAGAAATATTCGCTAACCGGCAAATAAGTTGATAAGTTGATGTCCCTTAAGCCCTGACGATAAAATGTGTTTGTAAACATACTGGGCTTAATAAATGTATCTTTCTACCACAAAATGCGTTTTTCCACGAATCCGAACAATAACAGCTTG
>JAZDPD010000027.1:0-3005 GCA_043798045.1 Candidatus Omnitrophota bacterium
AAAGACATTTTCCCGATTGATGAAACATATTCTGAAAGGTTTAAAGACAAGCACGGTCAAATGGATTGGTCTCCCGCTACAGATATCAGGAAGTTTGTATGAGCCTATTCATAGGTATTTGTAACAGTCAGGATATTGTACCGGCGGATTTCTTCTGGTCGTTCATGAGCGTTAAAAAGCCAACTGAATTTAGAGTATTCAGGTCAAGGCATCCGTGGGATGTGGTCAGAAACAATATGATCATATCCGATTTTCTAAGAAGTGGATGCGATATCATGGCGAAGATGGACATAGACCAGATTTATCCTTCTGACTATTTTGAAAGGCTTGTTCCTTCATGCTTGGAGCATAAAGTTGTAGGCCCCCTAATTTATGACAGATGGGAAGAAAATGGGTATATGCCATTAGCCTTCAGTGTTGTGAATAGTGGAATGTTCCCAGTTGAGAAGATGAAATTAGATGGTCTGTCAGGTATTGTGGAAGTGCCATATCCCCATACGAATCTGCTCTATCACAGAGAAGTTTTAGAAAAGGTTTCTCCCCCTTGGTATCAGGCATATCTGGCCCCAGACGGTCTTAGAAGAATGAACCATGTTGATTACACCTTTATAGAGAAGATCCACAAGGCAGGATACAAGGTAATGATCGACCTCGACTGCGAAGTGAAACATCAAGAAACCAGGTTTGTAGGGGAGAAGGAATGCCAACGGTAGAGGAAGTCAAGAAATTCTATGATGGGTTTCTGGATAAGGTGATCGAACCGAACAACCGACACAGGGAAATCCTTCAAACCCTCGATACCGTGAACCACAATGGAATGAACGTCCTTGATATTGGGTGCGGAACCGGCATTACTTCAAGGCATTTAGCGAAACGGGCCAAGAGAGTTATTGCTGTAGATCTTTCAGAAGTCCTGATTGATTATGCCATTCATGAAACCACAAAGGAAAATATCAGCTACTTTGTGGCCGATATAACCGAGGGGTTTTTCTCGGAAAAGTTTGATTTCATTGTGATGGCCGATGTGTTGGAACACATCATACCCGAAAGGCTCAGGGATCTATTTTCAGCTATTTCCAAGATGTCGCATGAATCCACCAGGATTTACTTGAACATCCCGAGCGGAGAGGTCATACGCTATCTTAGAGGTAACTATCCTGAGAGTTTGCAGATAGTCGATGAGGATTATGATATAGACCAAATCTTAATGATGTTCAAGGAAACCGGATTTGTTCCATATTACTTCCGACTTTACTGGAGCCAGTATGTTGAATATCTGTTTTGCACTGAGGCGGCTTTAAATAAGCAGTTTGGCATAGCTTTTCAATCATTAAAAAAGGAGTGACGGCAATGGCTGACATGACCAACATCAAGTTTTTGTATCCCCCTAATTTCGAGGGGACGTACCCGGAAGGGACACCCAACGGACACCGGAAATACATTGTCCAATGTACAAACATCTCTGATGGTTCTGGAGAGCATGACGCTATCAAACTCAAGAGAACTGATCTTCTGACGGCTGATGGGAATATAGCCTCGAAGCTCGTCATTGAAAAGGTCGAGTATGATGTTTCCGGCATGATGGTGGAAATCTCATATGACAACATGAATGATGAGGTTGCCGCTATGCTTCAGAATTCTTCGGGGTGTCTGGATTTTACAAAACATGGCGGGTTTGTTCCCCAGACGGATGACAGTGATATTCCAGGGGGCGGGAATATCATTTTCAACACGGGAGGGGGGAGCCTTGGCGACACTTACAATATTATCCTTACTGTAAGGGTAAAAGACTGATAGCTAATTAACTTATCGTAAAGGAGCTTAGTATGGAAAAGATAAATGATCTAAACCTTTTGATTTTAGATAGCGAGAAAATTATAAAGATGACAAAAATGTTCTCGCGTCTTCCTGAGATCCTTACGGTTATTAAAACCGCCGAGATTCGTGTTACTGAAATGGAGAAAATGCAGAAACAGATAGAAGAGCGAATCAAAGGACGACAAGCCGAACTTGACCGAAATAGTATTGAACTGGACAAGGCTTCTGTACAACTGGCGGGCATCAAAAAAGAGATAGATGACGGGAACAAGGAACTGGGAAGAATCGGGAATAAGATCAAAGAAGAATACGCTATCAAGGTGTCTGAAGCGGATAAAGAGATTGGCGCGACAAAGGCTGAAATTCAGAAAGAGATTGAAACCCTCAAGGCTAATGCGAAAATAGAGAAGAAGGCTATCAAGGATTCGATCTCGGCGGCTGAGAAGGACATGAAGGAAAAAGAAAAGGCTTCCGCCGCACGAATAGCTACGCTGAAGGCGGAGGAAGAAGATGCGAAAGCCAAACTTGAAAGCGTTAGAATGGCTCTTGCCGAACTTCGCAACAGACTGTAAGGAGGTCTGACATGTCGAAACTATATCAAATAGAAAGTAATAAGGCCATTGTTTCATGGGATCTTTTGGCGAATGATATGGGGGATGTTTACAACTTGAGTGGGTGGACGCCGGCTAGCGTCACGGTAGAAGGGATATTAGACGGGGCGAGTGTGGTTATTGAAGGTGGCAACAACCCCGATACTGAGAACCTGTTTATGCTCAATGATCCGAATGGCTATCCCTTGAGATTTGACATTGATAAGATCGAGGCGGTGCTTGAGGATTGCCTGAAGATAAGGCCTAGATCGATCGGTGGAGGAAGCATTACGAAAGTCACCGTTTGTCTGCTCCTTTCAAGTACCAAACCTTCCAGACCCGTCCCTGCTCGGTTAATCACTTAAAGCCATGTATAAACCAGGGGACTGGCTTGTAAGATGTGATCGATGTGGGATGCGGAGATATGCCTCAGAGTGCCGGGAAGAATGGACCGGGCTTTTTGTTTGCTCAGACCATTGTTGGGAAACGAGGCATCCGCAGGATTCCGTAACAGGCGTTGTTGATGATTCGAGTATCCCGATTGCCCGACCGGACAGGGCACAGACGATGGGAGAAACGACTGTCGGTGTTTCGGCG
>JAZDPD010000028.1:0-2317 GCA_043798045.1 Candidatus Omnitrophota bacterium
GTCGCTGGTTTTAGGCATTTTTATGGATACCAGGCTGGAGGCCTTTATAGTGATGGGGCCAAAAGTTTCAGGGCAATTATATATGGAAGATGATCTCGAAGTTTTTTCTGTTTTGGCCAATCAGGCATCTTTGGCCATAGAGAATGCACGTTTTTATGAGAATGTGCGTCATACTCAAAAATTGCTTTTTCGTGCGGAGAAAATGGCCACCATTGGCACCATGGCCGATGGTTTGTCACATCAGATCAATAACCGTTTTCATGTGATGGGTTTTATTGCCGGAGATATGCTGGATTCTTTGAATATGTATGAAAAGGACCCGGAACAGAGTAATCTTTCACAATTGCTGGGTGAATTTCGTAAGGGACTGATACGCGTGGAAGAGAATGTGTGTCAGGGAAGCCAGGTAGTGCGCGGCCTTCTGGATTATTCCCGCAGTGATGAAAGTGCGCAAAAAGAAGGTGTCGATATCCATAAGCTGATGAAAGCTTCGATAGATATGGTCAGTCTAAAAGTACATCTCAAGGATTTTCAGCGGCAAATGAATATCCCGTCGGATGTCCCGCGTGTCATGGGGAATTTTGTACAGCTCCAGGAGGTTTTCTTCAATATTATTGATAATGCCTATTTTTCCATGATGGATAAGAAGTCAAAAAAGATCGAAGAGGCTTATAAGCCGGGCATCACATTTTCATCTGAAGTCATAGGAGATATGTTAAAGATCACGGTAGCTGATAACGGGCTTGGGATCAGACCGGATGATCAGAAGAAATTATTCACGCCATTTTTTACAACAAAAGCTTCTTCGCATAAGGGCAATGGGCTTGGCCTTTATGTGATACGCAAGATCATTGAAGAGGGGCATGCGGGGACGATCAGTATTTGTTCGCAGTATCTTGAAGGAGTTACGGTTGAGGTTCTTTTGCCAGTCATGCCAACGGCCGTGTAAAATTGTACAGTTAAATCCAAAGGAGGAAAGATCAGATGAAGCATATGAACACTTTGATTCTGGGAGTTCTGTGGGGTTTGATGATTTGTTCGCCGGTGTTGGCGGCAGGATCTGGCGCTTATCGTATTGAAGTCCCTGATGCCGGGGTTGTGGGCAAAGGCTCGGCATTTGCGGGTGAGGCGAATACGCCGTCGGCTGTTTATTATAATCCAGCCGGTATGACGCAGATGAAAGGTAATAATATGGCTATGGGGGCATCGGTTATTCAGCCCAAGGGTAGCTATAAGACGTCCTCGGATGATAACAAAACAAAAATGGCCAGGGATAGTTATATCATTCCGCATGGTTATTTTGTAACCGACCTTGGCATTTCCAAATTTGCTTTGGGTTTGGGGGCAGGATCATTCTGGGGGCTTGTTACGGATTGGGGGCAGTCTAGCGTGCTGCGTTATAGTACGACGCGTGCCGAAGTAAGGAATCAGGATTATATGCTTGCGGCGGCGTATCAGGTTACAGACCAGGTTTCATTATCTTTGGGTGTTGATATTGATGATTCGAGCGTGGATAAGCAAAAGAAGATAGCGCAAGGTAATCCGGGTGTGGATGACGCTAATTTTCGTTTGAAGGGGGCCAATACGGCCGCAGGTTTTCGTGTGGCAGGGATGTATAAATATAATGAAAGGCATCAGTTCGGGTTGATGTACCGCAGTGCTATTGAGCATAAATACACCGGTAAAGTTCATTTGGACAATTTGAATGATGCTGGCACGACACCGTATCAGACAATCTTTGGCGGATCATCATATGAAACAGACGTGATTTCAAAGTCGACGTTACCTGACAGTCTTGTTTTCGGGTACAGTTATAAACCGACTTCAAAATGGACGTTCAATGCGGATGTGGAGTGGATGAATTGGTCTGTTGTTAATGAAGAAGAATTGGCGTTTCCATCTGAAACAAATGCGACACGTCAGGCGGTACTTAATAATGGCAATCCTGCTTCACGTGATTGGCGCAGTGTTTTTTCAGCCGCTTTGGGTGCACAGTATGCTGTTTCAGACAGGTTCCGTGTTCGTGGCGGGATGTATCATCATCAAAGCCCGATTCCAGGAGATAACTGGGAGCCGAATTTGCCGGATGCACCTTGCAATGGTATTACGACGGGTTTTGGGTATGATTTGCGTAAAGATTTATCCTTTGATCTGGCCTGGTCTGGAATTTATTATTCGGAAAATTGTAATCACAAGTGCGACAGGAAAAATTTAAAAGAGCTCCATAGATCAGCAAAAACTGTTACTTTGTAAGTTAGTCGACAAAACAAAGAACAGGAGATCTATGGAGCAGAGAAATTGTAACATCAAGCGCAAG
>JAZDPD010000031.1:0-9943 GCA_043798045.1 Candidatus Omnitrophota bacterium
CCTAAATTACACGTCTATATGGAATTTCTTCCGGAAAATGACACCCGGGATTGATTATACAGATACTGCTTTCACTGATACTGGAATGAAAAAGTACCAACAATTTATTCAGAAGTTTAATTTATCGGAAAACAGGATCGCCCAAATTGCCGAAGATCTTTTTGATGCGCAACGATTAAAGAAAAACGTGAATTATGTTGTTGAAAGAAAACAGCACGCGCAGTGGCATAAGAAGCTGTCCTTATATTTCCAGAAACGTATCGTCATTGTGGATATATCGACAGGACGCAAGAAATACTCAACGAAATGGAGAAAAGGGCTTCATCAATTTGTTGAACTTAAAGAAGGAATACGCCCCAGCGAAGACCTTTCCCTCATGGCTTCCGTCACACATCCAGCCTTCTTTGCAAAATATCACCAAATATATTCTATCACAGGAACCATTGGTTCAGAAGTAGAGCGCGGGGAGTTGCGTGAAATTTATGGCCTTGATTCTATCCAGATACCGACCAATAAATTTGTCCAACGGGCCGATCTGCCTGATGCCATCGAAAATAACGATAAAGATCAAATGGACATTCTTCTGACAACAGTACAGGATGTCCATCAACACGGACAACCCGTTATAATTGTCTTTAACTCCATTGCCCAGACAATCCAATTCCACTCATTACTGAAACAAAGAACCGGGATTAACGCAAAACTCCTTAACGGAATGCAACGCATTCCGGAAGAAGTAATTATCCAGCAAGCGGGGCAGGTTAACGCTGTCACCATTGCCACCAATATGGCAACAAGGGGAGTTGATATCCTGCTTGGCCCAGCAGTTGAAGAATCAGGCGGCCTTTATGTTATTGGCACCTCACATTTCAGGTCCGAACGGATCGATGATCAGCTTAGAGGCCGTGCCGGGCGACAAGGGCGTCCGGGAACCAGTCAATTTGTCATATCTTTAGAACAAAAGTTATATAAGAAATACTTATCAATTGAATCAATAAAGGATCTAAAGATTTCAAAAGATACTAAATATCGTCAGTCGCAAATCAAACACGCCCAGGCATTGGCTGAATCACATGACTCCAGGACCAGAATTAACATTTACAGAATTTTCCAGATCCTGGACGAACAAATGCGGAAATATTATGGTGAAATTTCACGTTTATATTATTCGAACGATTGGCTGCCGCTTATTTATAACGAGCGAAACTTTAATGTATCATTGTCGACCTTTGCGCATGCCTTCTACGTTTCCATGTATTCAACGTATTTTGAAAAGCTCGATGAGCAAATTGAACAGATTAAATTCGTCCATGACCCATCAAATTTTGAAAAAGAGCTCAATCTATTTAAAAAGTCGGCCGAAGAATCAATGAATAAACTGCTTACGGAACTGCGAAATGATTTCTTTATTGAATATAGTGAGGAATACTTTAAAAAAGATACGGCTAAAGCCAAACAACGGTACTTAACCTTTGTCGATTTCAACGAAAAATTTAAGTCACAAAGAAGCCCCGACCAAGATAGATCATTAATCATGCAATTCCTGGCAGTATTAACTCCAAAACAGCGTCAAAATATGCTTGAAGGTATCCGCAAAGTGGACTTACCCCGATTCAGTGGACAGCTTCTGGCGAGAGAATCTTAGCATTCTCAAATTCTTGAGGACTCATATAACCTAAGGACGAATGCATCCGTTTGGTATTATAATAGCACTCAATATATTCGAAAATACTTTTTCTCGCCTCATCTCTTGTTAAATATCTCTGCCAATAAACTTCTTCTATTTTTAGTGTCTTAAAAAATGATTCCATGACGGCATTGTCATAACAATTACCTTTACCGCTCATGCTTTGAATGAAACGATTTTCTTTAACCAAATGAACGTAATCATGACAGGCGTACTGAACGCCTCTATCAGAATGCAATATAATTCCATCCTTGATTCTGCGTCGGCACATTGCTTGCAGTAATGCGTTAATGGTTAATTCTTTGTTAATCTGGTTTCCCATGGACCAGCCAATGACTTTGCGAGAACACAAATCCAGAATGACGGCCAAATAAAGCCATCCTTCTTGGGTATAAATATAAGTGATATCGCTGACCCATTTCTGATTGATCTCAGTGGCGGTGAATTCTTGCCTAAGCACATTCTCTGCAACGCCATGCTTATGATTTGAATCAGTTGTGACCTTAAACTTACGACGGGCCCTTGCCTTGATATTATTCTTACTCATTAATCGTGCCACACGGTTTTTACTACAAACCACTTTTTCTTTATTTAATTGCTCCATAATCCGAATGCTGCCATAACGCCCTTTATTGTCTTTATAAATATCTTTTATTCGGTTTAACAGCATATTGTCGTCCTTATCCCGTTGACTCTCAGGATTAGTTTGATGTTTATAATAGCCGCTCTTGGATACTCCCAAGACCTGGCACATCTTCTGAATCGAAAAGGCAGAGCGGTTCGCCTTAATAAATTCATATTTCATTTCGACGGTACTGAGAAGATGGCCACTGCTTTTTTTAAGATGTCACGCTCCATCTTAACATCAGCTAACTCTCTCTTAAGACGGGTTATTTCACTGTTCGTGACAATCACGCCGTCCGGCATTTCGACGCTTTTATTTTTCCAGGTATGCAACGTGCTGGCTGTTATCCCCAAATCCCTGGCGATGTCTGCCACCGTCTTCCCGCCAGCCTTTACTAATCGTATTGCTTCCCGTTTGAACTCATCATCAAATTTTCTTACTTGCCTCATTTCATGCCTCCTGATTTAGTGATTTATTCTAGGTTCTTTGTCAAAACCTGTCCACTAAACCAGGGAAAGTCCAACCTTTCTGCAACCAGGGGACATAGTGCCCCGCAACAAGATCATCAACGGGGCTCTGTGTCCCCAAGCACGTTGCCAACCGAACTAGCGTTGGATACGAAAGCAACCCAGGTCGCCAACCGATCTCCAAACGCCGAAACACAAGAGTTTGCAAAGAACATTATCCGCGAAATCATCCTCCCTGAAATCGAAAAAGAAGTCAACGAAGGTAAGAACTTTTCAACCCTCCGACAGATGTTCTACGCCATGATTTTGGCCACATGGTACAAACGTGCACTTGTAGGGGCGATTCATGAATCGCCCTTACATCAGGTGTATGTTGATAAGGCCAAGACAAGCGGTGTTTTATCCGATGATCCCAAGGTGGGTGAAAAGATTTACGCCCAATATTTGGAGGCCTATAAGAAGGGTGTTTTTAATTACATCAAGGATGGTGTAGAGACGTTGCGCGCAACGTCTCTACAAAATGATCTTAAGGGTCCCCGTCAAGAGTTCTCCGGCGGGTTGCAGCTTGTTCCAGAAATCGAGAATGTCCAGGTCGTCACACCTTTAGAGATGAGGGGCATGGATCATGCCATGCTTCTTGTGCCCGTCCAGATACTGAGGGTGCTGGGTGATCGTTCCCAATCAACCAATATGAAAGAGTTGGCCGGGGCGGCATATAAACGAGAATATGATTTTTTGACTACAGTTTATGATGCATTGACAGATGATAAGACTTTACTTTCCCGATGGTATATGAGGATACTACAGGCACGGAGATTTTTGTCTTATAATGCGGCGGTGTCAGCAGTCTCTATTTCCGAAGTGATGGTGGCGGCGGCGCGTAGTTCACATAAGCATGATCCAGTCGTTAAGTCTTTATTTGAACATTATGGTTCGGAAAAGACCGAGGATATTCTAGAAAAGCTTTATTCTGATCATGCCCAGGAGACAGATAAATCAAAGTCCGATGCTTCCATGTTGAAATCAAAGAGTGATGCTAAGGATCATTCCTGGGGGTGGGCTGAGCATACGGCTATTGGTTATACATTCCTTTTGATATTAATGGGTTTTAATTATGTGAATAAACAAGAGGCTGTGGATGCTGCGGTTATTGCGGAGAGAGCCATGGCCAATGGTTTGGTCGCGGAAGTCTCTTCTGGTTATAAGTGGACTTCAGGGGATACGATAGAAAGTATTGTTGCTAAGACAGGGGTTGATCAAGAGCAGTTTATATTTGTTAACAGGATAAAGACTGATTTTGATTTGGAAATCAGGGGAAATCTATTGTTGCCCGGAGTCGTTCTTAAGAAAGTAATCATTACCCATAGTGATGATTTAACTCCGGGAATGATAGCGGCATTGTTTTATGGTGATTCCCGGAAGACGTCCCGTTTTAGCATCAACAGGTATAGGATTGCGGATTATTTAAATCATGGGGGGACTCTCTCAGGTTATTTTACGCGCCGGGAGATGCCGCGTTTTAAAACAGTTGAGAATGAATTAGAGGCGGTTGATCATGATGTTGCGCGTGTATTTCGTATTGAGCAGGCTAATAAAAAACTGGATCAGCTTGAAGCATCTCGTCGTGATCCGAATTCAAATCCAGGGTATGTCGCACAATTAGATGCGCAGATAAAGGGAGTGCTTTTGGAGTTGGAGGCATTAAAGGGGGGCAAAGACAAAGAGTTGGTGCCGGCGACAGATTTTGCTCAATCCGACGCCGCTCAGTTTTTGATCCCGGCGGCGGCAACAGCCGGTTTGGATATGAAGTTAAAGACATTTGAGGCTTTCTGGAATAAAAAGTTTGGTTATACAAAAAGAACCGGGAAAGTTTTCTATACTACAGAAGGCCTGGTTTCAAAAAGCTGGCTTGTTCATATGGACATTGGCGACTTTAAACAAATTTCACAAGTTGGGGAGATTATTCCAAGGGATAATCCTCGAGACCATGATTATTTCGTAACCATTCAGGTGCCTGAATTTTGGTTTCAGGAAGACATTGCACAGGGTTTTGAGCAGGTTTTGACATGGATCAATGAGCAATATAATTTATTAATTGATGATTATCAAATACCACGTGAGGCTCAAGCGCTGGTTAAACAAATGACTTTTAAGGGCAATGATTTTGCTCAAAAGATGGATGTTAAGTGGGTATATTTCTCGCCGGACATGAAGATTGAGCAGGTGAGAGAAAAGAATGTGGAGTTATTGCAGCAAGGGCTGGATGGTCCCACGGATGTGCAGCCTTCGTATGTTGATATTGTCATGGAGTTGTATCGGTATATTGATGGGAAGAATCAGTATGGTCATTATGCGACGCTGGTGTCGTTTGTGGAGGGCCTGTTGCTGGATGCTATCAAGATCCATTTACATCGTCTTAAAAAGGACAATCATTTTGTATTAAATTTTATCATGAAATTTAATCCGAGGATTAAAGGTATTGACGAGTTGAATGGGGGTGATGCGGTGGCTTTGATTAATTATGCCGATGCATCTGGACCTTTAAGGGGTTCCCTTATAAACAGGATAGCCAGAAGGACAATTCTGTTAGCCACACAGGCTGTTGAAGGTGTTAACAAGGATAATGTTTTTAATAAGCAAGAGGCTGTTGCCAGTTTACAGCCAAGGGTGATGTTTGTGTTGGCCATGTCCAATGCGCTAAGAGGGGATTTTGATTTTGAACAATTTATGGCGGAGTATAATGCTTTGTCATATGAGAGAGGTGATGCGTGGACGGCTGTTGATTCAGTGAATATCCAGGGAGTATTGCAACGTCTGCAATCAAAGGAGCTGGTAGCCATGTCAGCGTCAAGCTCCAGGGAGCACCCTGTTTATCATGTTACTTCAAAGGGCTGGGGCTTAGCGGTGGCGGCGGCACTTCGACAGTTGTTCTGGGAAGGTGATAGTATCGAAGTTGGTGCGAAGGATGGCAATCCTGCAAAGCTCGTGCATGAAGGGGCGCAGGCTCTTTGGCGGGAGGATGTTAGTAATCTTGCGTCCGCTATCAAGGGAGATAAAGATCTTCGTAAAATATTGGGGGCATTTTTAGAATGGTATAAAAATGTTTCCACAACCTTCATTGATCTGGACGCATCGCACAAGGAGCTTCTGGCACAAAGGGCGAATATGATGGCGGATATGTTTCTCAGTCGATTGAGGAAAATAGACGCCTCACAA
Source organism: Candidatus Omnitrophota bacterium (assembly GCA_043798045.1). Lineage (GTDB taxonomy): Bacteria > Omnitrophota > Gorgyraeia > Zapsychrales > Fredricksoniimonadaceae > Fredricksoniimonas. The sequence goes on from JAZDPD010000031.1 coordinate 5,996, forward strand.
AAGATTTCAAAAGATAGTGTGAACGGCATTGCCCGGATACCTGTTTCCGGATCAACCATGAAATATTTCCTGGAGGCTTTAAGCAAAATGCAGTCAGCCAGTGCACCCGATGTGTCACTTCAGGAAGTCTTATATAAGATTCCTCAAAAGTTTGTTGGGCTGCCCATCAAGTTTAAAATCATCGAGCAGTCAATTTTAGTTAATTATGATGACGGGTCTGTCCTCATTGCGGCGGATCAACAGAGCAGTATGTTCAGTGTTAACATTACTTCAAAAAATGGTCTAAATAAGGATGCTTTCTTCTTTCGTGCCTTGAGTTTGATTCCCAGTATTATCAAATTTAATCTTGATGTGACTTTTTCACGCGAAACAGATTATGCCCTCATCGACAGGTTAAAAAGTAATCAAGGAGTCTTGTATCTCCATGAACAAGGGGTGTTGGCATCTCCATTGTATGGGGATGATGCGTCCAATTATATTTTAAAAGCAGGATCTGAGGATTTGTTTTACCTTGTTGATGATAAGGGTGATTTGTATTTGGGTGATTTCTCAAAGAAAGTTATTAATGACCAATTGACGAATTTTAGAAGTTTGATTGTTTATCCAGTGGTTGCTTCACAGGAGGGTGCTGCCCCAGGCGCGGTTATTCTGATCAGCGATGTTGACAATGCCGCCGTTCCGGGTGGTATCGATCTAAATGCTAACAATATGGGCCTTGATGTTGCCAAAGATGGCAAGGGTGTTCAGATGCCATTTGATCCGGCCATGGTGGCAGAATTCAGGCAGGGGGATTTTTCAGGTGTTGAAGGGATTATTCTGCGCATTGTACCGATCGAAAGTCCGTTGCCGCTGCTTGGGCTTGAAAGAAGCGTGCCATAAGGCTGTTACGGGAAGATTTGATCAGGATTTTACGGGATGACATGGGTATGTCCAAATAGAACAATTATTTGGCACATGCCCTTTGTTTCTTTCTTTTCCCCTTTCGATTGACGTGAACGGGCATTTTTGTTAATCTTTTAAAGATTGTCTGCAAATAAACAAAAAGTTGACCGGAGGTTTTTTCATGTCTTTATGGCAAATGCTTCAGCTTGGCGGCGGTACAGTCATTGCGCTCATGTGCCTTTCAGTTATTTCCCTGGCGGTTATCATTGAGCGCGTGATCCTTTATTATCGGTCTTCCAGGGTTCGTCGGGAAATGTTCATGGTTGACCTTTCGGATCAGATCCGGCGCGGGAATATCATCAAGGCAAGGGAGCTTTGTCATCGTGTGTCTACGCCTTTTGCCAGTGTGGCCGCGGCAGGCTTGGTGCTGCGCGGGAATTCCAGCTCAATCCTTGATAATGCCATGGAGCGTCAGATTACCATTGAAACCATTAAACTGGAGCGTCGCATCGCCATCATCGGCACGATCGCCAGCACATCGGTTTATATCGGCCTTTTTGGAACAGTGTTGGGGATCATTCGCGCGTTTCAGGATATCGCCCAGCAGGGGGCGGGCGGCATGGCGGTTGTTATCAACGGCATTGCCGAAGCGCTTGTTTGTACAGCGGTTGGTTTGTGTGTGGCTGTGCCGGCTGTCATGGCGTTTAATTATTGCCAGAGCCGCATTGAGCGCTTTGTGATGGACATGGACCTGGTGGCTTCGGAAACGCGGGATCTTATTTCTGAGGGAACTTCATCATGAACAGGCGCCCCCGCAAGAGACAGCTTGTTGCCGAGATCAATATCACACCGTTTACCGATGTTATTCTTGTACTCCTTGTTATTTTCATGGTGGCCACACCTCTTATTTATCAATCAAATATTAAGGTAAAACTTCCGGAATCACATGCGGCTGAACCTGCGGCGGCCGGACAGATCAAACAGACGGTCATTACGATTACCAGTGAAGGCATGGTTTATCTGGATGATCAGGTGGTGACCAGCAAGGAATTGCGCGAAAAAATTGCGGTCATGCAAAAAGAAAATCCGGACATGAGCGTTTATCTCAGATCAGATCAGCAGACGCGTTTTAAGGATGTGGTGGATGTGCTGGATATTATGACCGATCTGGGGGTCACAAAGCTGGACATTGCGGCCGTGAAGGTCGAATAGGATTATATGAAAAAAGCGGTTATTGTGTTTCATTCTGTTTGCGGTAATGATTATCTTATGGCCTTGAAATTCAGGGAGGCTCTTTTATCTTCTGGCTTTGAGACGGGGCTTTACCGTGTGGCCGATGCTGCGTGGGTCGAGAAGCCCGATCTTTCCGAGGTTGCCAGAAACAATGTCCGTGCGATGAGGGGCCTGCCGGAGGCAACGCCCGGCGTGCTTGAAACGGCGGATGTTATTGTGCTTGGATCACCGACATATTTTGGGAATGTGTCTGCACCCATGAAGGCGTTCATGGATGCCACCGGTGGTTTGTGGATCAAGGGGAAGCTTGCCGGAAAAAAATGCGCGGTGTTCTCATCGGCGGGTAATCCTGAGGGAGGGGGTGCCCTTTGCCTGCAGGCTTTGCAAACGTATGCACTGTATATGGGTATGCATTCTGTTAGCGTCCCGGTAACAACTTTGCCGGGAGAAAACCTCCCGGCGCTAGGTATCATTCATTATTCAAATGGCAAATATGGTGAAGTGCTGGATCAGAAAACACAACGCTCTATTGAAGCTTTTTGTGCTGTGATCAAGGCGGCGGTATAATTCCGGTAAAGTTTATTGAGGGGATATTTATGGAAAAACTGACGGTGGATAACAAACGGAAATTCCCACGTTATGAAACGGATGCGAAGATTCATTTCCGTATTCCTTATGATTTCAAGGCTGAGGTCGATTTTAAAATTGATGAAGAAGTTGCTGAGGGCCGTGAAAAGAATTACATTGGTTTTTCGTCCAACATTTCTGTGCAGGGGCTTGCCTTTGAAACGGTCAAGCGCCTCGAGTGCGGTGATTTTCTCTGGATTGATCTTCATATTCCCAAGAGCAAGAATATTGTCTTTATGCAGGGGGAGGTTTGCTGGTGTTGTCCTGTGGCCGTCCCTATGGATGGGAAGCCAGCTTTTCATGTGGGTGTGCGCATCACCAAGGTTGACGGTGTAGATGTTGACCAGACAGTCTATTTTGACAAGTCATACGGTGTGCAGTGGAGTGAATTGCTGGAGCGCGTTTTGGGCGGGTTTTGCAAAGTCAGCCGCAAGAAATCCTGAAGTTCTTTTATGCCTCTATATAAACCGTATACCATGGTCTTGCGGGGTGTTCTGCAAGATGCGCAGGGGTGTTTCTTGCTGATGCGTCGCTCCTTCATGAGCAAAAGCTGGCCTGGCCGATGGGAGTTTCCGGGTGGCAAGGTTGATCCCGGTGAAGATCTCGGGGATGCGCTTGTGCGGGAATGGCGTGAGGAAACCGGGCTTGAGGTTGTGCCAGGGCAGTTTCTGGAGGCGTTTGAATGGGAACGGGAAAGTGACAAGGTTATTTACCTTGTTTTTCGTGTTTCATCGACTTCGAGGGATGTTCAAGTTTCTGATGAGCACGAGGATTTTGGCTGGTTTAAACCTGATGAAATACAGAAACTGGATGTGTCGCCGTCTTTGTTGACATTGGTAAGGGATCTGAAATGAAGATCATCAGCTGGAATGTGAATGGTATCCGTGCGGTGCAGAAGAAAGGTTTTCTGGATTGGTTCAAGGCGGAATCCCCGGATATCCTTTGCCTGCAGGAAACCAAGGCCGAAAAAGATCAGCTTGATGGTGATCTGTTGAATGTTCCCGGGTATCATTCTTTCTGGTGTTCGGCCCAAAAGAAAGGTTATAGCGGGGTTGCTGTTTATACACGTCATGAACCAAGGTCGGTTGCCTACGGGTTGGGCGAGGCTGAGTTTGATGCGGAAGGCCGAACGCTTGTTCTGGATATGGGGGCGTTCGTACTTTTCAATATTTATTATCCCAATGGCGGATCAGGCAATAAACGGGT
>JAZDPD010000032.1:0-2491 GCA_043798045.1 Candidatus Omnitrophota bacterium
ATATCAAAAGAAGTTTCACCCTTCTCTATTATTCGCACAACCTGGGCTTGACCGCTATAAATATCGATGAATCCTGACATCACAACATGAATCTCGATCAAATCACCCTTACGATACGCCACATCACTTAAGAATAACAAACCGCTATGACTCATATCTTTGGTAACCGAAAGACTCCAGTCAGAAGGCCCCTGCCTGCGGCCTTTCTTCAAAAGCCGATGACTAATGGCAACAACGCGGTTAGCCCGGTCACCATTACGGCGGTCAATGAGAGCTTGCTGACGGGGAATTTTTGGCATGCCATTGTCTCCTGAAACAATACTTGATGAAAGAAAGTTCAAACTTCGCCGATCATCTTCGACGGCTGAATAATCCTGTCAAAATCCTGCTCTGATAAAATACCCAAAGCCACGGAGGCCGCTTTCAGTGAAATATTCTCCTGATGTGCTTTCTTTGCCACCCTGGCGGCTTTATCATAACCGACATGCGGTACCATCGCCGTAACAAGCATCAATGAATTGTTCAGGAAATCCCCCATACGTAAATTGTTGGGTTCAATATCTGAAATACAATTATCAACAAAACTGTTAACAGCATCCGCTAAAAGACGAATGGATTGCAACACATTAAAAATAATAACTGGCTTGTAAACATTCAATTCAAAGTTTCCGGAAGCACCGGCAATCGTTACGGTCGTATCATTACCCATAACCTGAGCACAAACCATGGTCATCGCCTCTGACTGCGTGGGATTGACTTTTCCTGGCATGATGGAACTACCCGGTTCATTTTCCGGTATAATGATTTCACCGAGCCCGCAACGCGGGCCAGATGCCAGCCATCGGACATCATTTGCAATTTTCATGAGTGAACAGGCCGCTGTTTTTAACGCGCCTGAAAGTTCCACAAGGGCATCATGCGCCGCCAAGCCCTCAAACTTGTTGCGACCGGTCACGAAGGGCAACCCCGTGATCTGGGCTATAACAGCCGCTGTCATGACCGCAAAGTCTTTATGTGTATTAAGCCCGGTGCCTACAGCTGTCCCACCTAAAGCCAATTCCATCAAATGAGGGCCACAGGCTTTCAAACGTTCAATGGTATTGGTAACTTGCTGGGTATACCCGGAAAATTCCTGGCCCAGGGTGATGGGTGTTGCATCCATCAAATGCGTACGGCCAACTTTTACCGTATCCTTGAATGCCAATGCTTTAAGATCCAGAGCATCCTGCAATTTAATCAATGCGGGTAAAAGATCCGCCTGCAGGAGTTGAGCTGCCGCAATATGCATGGCTGCCGGGAAAACATCATTGGATGACTGGCCCTTGTTCACATCATCGTTAGGATGCACCGGAAATTTCTCACCCATCACACCGCCCATTAAAACACTGGCGCGATTGGCAATAACTTCATTAAGATTCATATTAGTCTGGGTGCCGCTGCCTGTCTGCCATACAACAAGGGGAAAATGATCCATTAACTTTCCGTCAATAATTTCATCAGAAGCCTGGATGATCGCTTCAGCTTTTTTGGCATCAAGAATCCCCAAGCGGCTGTTAACGCTGGCGGCTGTTTTCTTGATAATCGCTAATGAACGGATAAATACAAACGGAAAACGTTCCCCGCCAATCCTGAAATTCTCAAGCGAACGCTGGGTTTGTGCTCCATAGAATTTATCGGCAGGAACCTTTACTTCGCCCATGCTGTCTGATTCAATACGGTAATCCATGATGGCCTTAATAATACTTTACAAGATTATTCATTCGTTAACGCAAAAACAATTAACACGCTATTAAACTTTTAGAATAAAATCAACCAGCAAACGTACCCCAAAACCGGTTGCCCCATGCCCATAATACATGCGTGAATCACCGTCCACAAAAGCCGTCCCAGCAATATCCAGATGCACCCAAGGGGTTTCCCCCACAAATTGACGCAGAAATTCAGCCGCTGTCATGGACCCCGCAGAGCCGCGTTGGTTGCTGATGTTTTTTACATCCGCAATCTTAGACTTGATCATATCTTTAAGTTCCGGATAAAGCGGAAGACGCCAGACACGGTCATCGGTTACTGTGCCGCTAACCGCAACAGCTTGAGCCAAAGCATCATCATTGGACATAAGACCGGCATAATCATGTCCTAGTCCAACCACGCAAGCACCGGTCAATGTCGCCAGATCAATCACCTTCGCAGGTTTATACTTATCAACCACATAAGCAATCACATCGGCCAATACCAAACGCCCTTCAGCATCCGTGTTACCTATCTCAACAGATTTTCCCGCATAACCGACAAAAACATCACCGCGATTCCCAAGCGCCTGCACCTGACGCGAGAACAGCATCTCATAGCCATAGTCGTTGCCAATGGCGGTAAGAATCGAAGTGTCAGTAGTTAATGCAATCGCCGGCAAGCCTGGGCGATCAAAGGCAAAACGACTAACAAACTCCCCTGCAATGTGTTGTGCATCTGCCGCACTGCCACCGTTTCCTGC
>JAZDPD010000039.1:0-31540 GCA_043798045.1 Candidatus Omnitrophota bacterium
TTGCGCTTGATGTTACAATTTCTCTGCTCCATAGATCTCCTGTTCTTTGTTTTGTCGACTAACTTACAAAGTAACAGTTTTTGCTGATCTATGGAGCTCTTTTAAATTTTTCCTGTCGCACTTGTGATTACAATTTTCCAGGCCAGCCGGTGGTTAAGTAACAAGCGAAGTGAAGCAATTGAATTGGGAGGTCAAAACATCGTTGCCGGCGAAGATTATGCCCAATCCGACTCAAGAAAGATTCTTGAGGATAATCTAACTTTTCTTCGTGAGATCAAAGATCAGTTTATAACATTGGGATTTTCTGAGCAGGCGGCAGTATTGGTGAGTATTCTTTACGATCTTGAAAATACCGAATATTGGAGTGCTGATGATGAGATGGTGCGTATTTTGATAGATCTGTATTATTCTGATAAGCGCGACGTTGAGCCTGTTAAGAAATTGATGGCGCGTTACGACGTTAAGACATTGTCACAGTTAACCGGTAAACTTCGTCAGCGACTGGATATTCTTTTTCAGGAAGATCTTGTTTTTCAGAACGCTACGAAGTTTTTGTTGGGATCGTCTTTCCTGGAGGTTCTTGACTTTGCGAGAAATAGAAAGATTGAACATAATAATCTTGTTGAGTTGAATCGATTGTTTAGCGCTTATGTTTTTCAGGTATTTTCAGGAAGAGTTGCTGATGAAATGTACATTACAGAAGATGAGCAGATTTTAAGAGAAGTACATGCTGAATTAAGTTCGCATCAAGAATTAAATCCTAAGCCAGGCATATTGTTGCAAATTATTGATAACTTGAATATGAACCATCACGATGGAAAAGCGGCGGATTTGATACGCAATGTTTTAATAGACTGGGATTCCCCAGCGTTAAGATTGAATCCTTCGTTTCAAAAATTGGTGGCACGCTATGGTTCAAAAAAGTTTTCTCAGATTAGTGAGGATGATCGTCGAGGTTTTTTTGACTCTTTCATGAGAGAGTATGACAAAATGGATTCAAACTTGAGGAAAGCAATCGAGTCATCAACATTGATGGACCTTTACGCGTTTGCAAAAGCAAGAAAATTAGATAATAATCCTACAGTTGATATTGCGAGATATTTGCAAAATCATATTTTTAATGTCCTGCAAGGGCGTGAAAATGATGACGCCGCGCAGAAGATCGATTCTTTGGGTGGTATTGACCTTAACGCCAACAACATGGGCCTTGATGTTACCAAGGACGGTAGTGGTGTTGAGATCAAGTTTGACCCGGCCATGGTGGCGGAGTTTCGGCAGGGGAATTTCACCGGTGTGGAAGGGATTATCCTTGGCATTGTGCCGATCAAAAGCCCGCTTCAAATCCTGGGCTTGTAATTAGGGCGCGAATGCTTTCGCATGTTACATTACCCACTTGTTTCATATGGCACAATGTGCTATGCTTTCATCAGCATAAGAAAGGAGCACGGACATGTTACTGACCATAGATTCCCGAAAAAGGATCCCTCTGGGGAAGGTTCTTCCCGATAACGATGTTACGTTGTTTGACGTCAAGGTCGAGGGCGGCAGGATCATTCTTGAGCCCATGCGCGCAGTTCCTGATAGTGAAGCCTGGCTTTACAAGAACCCTAAGGCACTGGATTCCGTGATGAAGGGCCTGAAGGATTCTGCCCAAGGACGTGTTAAGACGTATATTTCAAAAGAGAAATAAGCATGTTCCAAGTCTTAACCACGATCACCTTTGACGAAGAATTTGCTTCGCTGCGCCAGCAGAAAGCTATGATGGCGCGGGTCAAGGCGATTGACAAGACACTTAAGCTTTTGTCTAATCCAAGGCATCCGAGTCTTCAGACGCATGAGTTTACATCCTTGAAAGGTCCTCACGGGGAGAAGATTTTTGAGGCATATGCGCAGCAGAATACCCCCGCCGCATATAGGGTGTTCTGGCATTATGGACCAGGTAGAAGCGAGCTTACCGTCATCGCGTTTACAGCACATCCTTGAGGTTAGATTTTTATCCTTTTCTTATAAGCTGTTGTTGCATTCTTTCATTAGATAAATGTGATTAACATCACATAACCCTAAAAAAGTGTGATTTGCATATTTTAATTTTGCATAGCGCGGTGTTTTTTTAATGCAAAGCGTACGTTGTCTTATTGACAGCGTACGCTTATTGTTTTATATTTGTATCGGAGGCGTCTATGATAATTACAGCAACACAATTACGTAAAGATATTTACCGCATCATTGACCGGGTGGCTCAAACAGGTGCGCCTGTGACCATTACCCGCAAGGGGCAAAGCGTTATGCTTTTCCCGGCTAAGCCTGTGTCACGTTTATCTCGGCTTAAGAAACGCGCCATTTTTAATGTGGATCCAGAAGAGATTGTTCATATGGATTGGTCGGGGACATGGAAACCTTCCATTTAGATGCCTACGCCTCTAAAGCTATTAAGGGAGAAAAAGAATATGGCCAAGAAAAAGACATGTGTCGACGAGTGGGTTGAGCGAGAAAAGCTGCATCCGCATATACGGGAAGCGCTTGAAAATGCTTCGAGATATTTTGCTCGCACTGACGCGTTATCGGTGAACACTCTCGAAGCCATTTATGGGCAGGAAAGCAGTTTTGGTATTTTGCGCAGGTTGCCGGGTATTGGCGGTGCGGTGGGAGAATTTCATATAGAGAAAAAGACAGCCGAGCGATATGGGCTGATGGTTACAAGAAATAATGATCAGCGTTTTGACCTTGATTATGCGTCGATTACGGCAGCCCGGTATCTAAAAGATCTAAACAGGTTTTTTGGAAAGGTGACCAACCTTGGTGGCGGGAGGATGACAGCGCCCATAACTGACATTGTAGAGCGTAAGAAGTTTGTCTTGGCAGCATATAACATGGGCGAAGGAAGTGTGGCGCATGCCCAGCAATTGGCTAAGGCGGCAGGAAAAGATCCAGCTTGTTGGGATGAAGTTAAGAAATATTTGGAGGCGGCTGGCGTAAAACCAGATACGGCTGAGACAGGTCGTGAATATGTGGGTGATGTTTTAAGGAATGAGGCTGAGTTTGCCAAGAAATCATCAGCTGATAAAAAGGTCAAAAACAAGAGGCCCGGTAAAAAAACAGGCGCTTGTATCCATGGGCATTGGATCACTAAAGATCATCATCATGTTTTTGTATGCGATTAAGCTCGATAATTTTATTATTGTTTAGCATTTTATTTTTGTCTGGATGTGCCCGTCATATCGCAGCGTTTAAGAATTTTGGCAATATGACGTATTTTGTCAATGAGCCTTTTGACACGAAAAAGATAAAGGGAATTTTATTAGTTAATGGAGAATATGAAGAGCAGTTTCTGAATGTGTATTATGACAAAAAATATGTGTACGGTGATTTTAATCATGATGGGTTAAAGGATGCCGCTGTTGTTATTTTTGAAAATCATGGCGGGAATTCGGATTATTACGAATTGGCATTTTTGATTAATGATGGCAAGAGGCTTGTTCATAGGGCCACGCGTGGTCTGGGTGTTTGGGTAATTGTTAATTCACTTCGGGAAAAGGATGGTAAGGTGATTGTTGACATGTATGTTCATCAGGAGGGGGATTGTAATGCTGGCCCTTCGAAGCGCGTGCGTAACGCTTATGAATATGCCGAGGGGGTCATGGAATGAGAATTCTTCATCTAGACACGCATGCCGCATTATGGCTTTATGCCGGGGAAGTAGAACTTTTCCCGGACCGGGTACGCGCCTGGCTTGAACAGTCGCCCCTTTATATTTCCCCGATGGTTTTACTGGAAATTCAATACCTGAAAGAATTAGGCAAGATCAATGTGAAAGTGGATACTTTCTTAAGAGATATACATGATGATCTTGGTCTTGAGATATCGAAGGCGGGGTTTGCCGCGGTGGCCATTGAGGCGGTTAAGCTTTCGTGGACCAGGGACCCTTTTGACCGCATGATCGTGGCCCAAGCATTGGCGGATGATGCGCGCCTTATTACGCGGGATAAAACGATCCTCAAATACTGCCGCCAGGCATGCTGGCAATAAGTAGGGGCGGTTCATGAACCGCCCCAAATTCATGAATCGCCCTTACAGAAGTCACCTGGTGTTATAGCAAATCACTCGCAATCTCGGCCAGCTCCGAGCGTTCGCCTTTCTCTAAAAAGATATGCGTGTAAAGTTTCTGCCCCTGCATTTTATCGATCAGGTAACTCAAGCCGTTTGAATAGATATCCAGATAAGGATGGTCGATCTGGAAAATATCGCCGGCAAATACCATTTTGGTGTTTTCACCCGCACGGGTGATGATGGTTTTGATCTCGTGCGGCGTTAAGTTCTGCGCTTCATCCACAATGAAGTATGTATCAACAAGGCTTCGGCCGCGGATGTAGGCGAGAGGTGCTATCACCAGTTGTTGTTCATCGAGAAGTTTCTGGAATTTCTTGCCGCGGCGCTCCATGGGATCAATCAGCCTATCTTGAATCACCCCAAGATTGTCGTACAAGGGTTGCATGTAAGGCCCTACTTTTTCATCGACGCCACCGGGAAGATAGCCTAAGTCTTTATTGGATAGGGCGACAATCGGGCGCGAAAGGAAAATTTGTTTGTAATTGTCTTTTTGTTCCAGTGCGGCGGCCAAGGCCAGCAGTGTTTTACCTGTGCCGGCCTTGCCGGAAATGGTTACCAGACGGACATGTTCATTTAAAAGCGCGTGCATGGCAAACATCTGTTCGACGTTGCGCGGCTTGATGCCGGAGGCCTGCACCTTGGTGATGTGCTTGACCATCATGTCGGTCGGATCCATATAGCCTAAGGCCGACATGTCCTTGTTGCGGGCAACCACATATTCATTGGGGTGAAATTTGGAACGTGATTTGAAATTCTTTGGAGATACGCCGCTCGCGTCGTGGCAAAGGCGGTTGATGGTTTCGCGCGATACGTTTTCTTCAAAGCGGTAGCCTTTATAGATCGTTGAAATATCCTTCACATGGTCGGTGGTGTAGTCTTCGGATACCAGGTGCACGGCTTTGGCCTTGACGCGCAGGTTAACGTCTTTGGTTACAAGCGTTACGATACGGTTCGGGAATTCCTTGGCCAGGCAATAGGCGCAGTTAAGGATCTTGTGGTCGGGTTTTTCATGTTCAAAATGCAGTTTCAGATCAGGATGAAATTTTTGGTCTAGCTTGACGATCAAAAGCCCTTTATTCTTGGCGATGGGGATGCCGCCGTTAAAAACGCCTTCGGATGAGATCTTGTCGAGTTCTTTGAGGAAATGGCGGGCGTGAAAATTGAGGGTTTCATTGCCTTTTTTGAATTTATCGAGCTCTTCAATGACCGTGATGGGGATAACAACATCGTGATGCTTGAATTGATGCAGACAGGCGCTGTCGTGCAAGATGACATTTGTATCAAGGACAAATAATTTGGTGATTTTTTCGGCCATAAGTCACCTGCCTTGGTAGAATGATTTATTATTAATGAGCTGACCTCCATAAGTATAGTCATAAGAGGCCTATGATAAAGAAGTTTAACATATTTTTATGCGCCCTGACAGGCGTCGGTTTTCTTTTGATCGTCGGATGTACGCCGACGATCAAATCGGTTTCAGTCAAACAGATGCCCGTGGTGCCTGCACATATAGAACAGGTGCCGGCCGGAAAACGTTTGCCGGAAAAGGAGAAGCTTACCTTTCACGTCAAATGGCTCGGGATTACGGCAGGTGAATTGGTAGCCGAGATCAAGGGCCTGGTTCAGTGGCAGGGGAGGGAATGTTATTTGATTGAAGTGACAGCGCGCACACTTGGTTTTGTCTCTTCGATATACCGCATTGATGATCATTACCGGTCTTACTTTGATGCAGAAGATTTTTGTTCGCTGCGTTACGAAGAGCGCCGGCATGAGGGGAATTATCGCCGCGATGCGGTCACTGATTTTGATCATGTTAGTGGCAAGGCGCATTACAAGAATGCCGTGGATGGTTCTGATAAGACCTTTGATATTCCCGCGGGTGTGCATGATATCATTACCGCATCTTATGCCGCCCGGCTTCTGGATCTTGAGCCAGGCAAGTCTTTTGAGTTTAAGGTCTCCAATAGCGAAAAAGTATATGATCTGTTTGCGTCGATTACCCAGCGCGTGCGGGTCAGCCGACCAAAGGGGCCGGTGGATGCGCTGCATCTGGTTCCTTTTGCCAAAATTGACGGACATGCCGCCCGTGAGGGCCGTGTGAATGGGTATTTAAGTGCAGATGATAAGAAGGTTCCGCTTTTGGTGGTGATCAAAGCCCCGGTTTTTACGTCCGTGACCGCTGTTTTGGTGGAGTAAGTTAAAATATTTCCTTCTTATAATCAGGGGGGACCTATCAATGGTATCATTCCCACAATGATTTTAGTCATGCCCTTGTTTTTTATCTAAAAAATAGTTTATATTTAACAATATGCTTAATAGATTGATGAATCTATTGTTGATACTGGTCTTTTTGGTATCTGACGTAAGTGTTTATGCACAAAGTACTTTAACGCTTCCTGTTCCTGGGGAGCGTGTGTCTTTAAGCTCTGTTTTTACCCCGCCCATGCTTAAAGGGATTAAGGTTTATCCCAACGATCCGTTTCGATTTGATTTTATTCTGGATAATGGGGATAGTCAAAATCGGGCACGCCATGGCGTGCCCGTACGTAAGGACAACCTATTGCCAATCAGGGGACATAGTGCCCCGTTACAAGATAATATACGGGGCTCTGTGTCCCCACGCACGCTGCCAAGCGAACTAGCGCTTGATACGAAAGCGACCCAGGGCATCAACCGCATGCCGCACCACCATGATGCATCGCGATTAATTAAATATTTCCTTGCCGCTTTAACTGTTCCTGAAAAAGATTTATGGGTGAACCTTTCTCCGTATGAAAAAGACCGCATTGTGCCAGAGGCCTTTGGCCAAACGGAAATGGGGCGGGATTTGCTTGCTCAAGACTATATTCTCAAACAAATTACAGCGTCTTTAATGTATCCCGAAGGAGATGTAGGTAAGAAATTCTGGGCTAAGGTTTATGCCACGATGCAGGAAAAGTATGGCACGACGGATATTCCGGTGGATACGTTCAATAAGGTGTGGATTGTTCCCGAGAAATCGACGGTGTTTGAGAATAAAGACGCTGCGTATGTGGTGGAGAGCCGCTTGAAGGTGATGTTGGAAACGGATTACGTAGCGATGCATGGTGTTGTAGGGGCGGGCCTTGTGCCCGCCCTAGATAAAGGGCGACCACAAGGGTCGCCCTTACATGACGAATTGGCCAAAAACATTCTTCGTGAAATTATCATCCCCATCCTCGAAAAAGAGGTTAACGAGGGCGCCAATTTTGCCCAATTACGCCAGGTCTATAATTCATTAATTCTTGCCACCTGGTACAAACGTAAAATCATGAATGCATTGCATAACAATCCCCTTCAATATTTCATCGACAAAAATATGATTACTGGAATTGGATACCCTCTGCCTACCAGGGGACATAGTGCCCCGTTACAAGATCATCAACGGGGCTCTGTGTCCCCAAGCACGTTGCCAACCGAACTACCGTTGGATATGAAAGCAACCCAGGTCTCAACCGCTATCCAAACGAATTTAGCGCCCGATCAAATCTGGTCGCAATACGTCGCGGCGTTCAAAACGGGCGTCTTCAATTATATAAAAGATGATGTAAGGGCACGCCATGGCGTGCCCTTACGTAATGATGGTGATTATTCTGCTCCTCGCCAATATTTCTCGGGTGGTATGAGTTTAAGCGTTCCTCTGGGTTTTGTTGGTCAAGAACGCTTGCCTGATGTAAGCGACAGGGCCATGTTTGTTCAGGTTAATCTTGATCCGATTGATAATTCCAGGGGGCCATTACAGCCAGACTTTGATCGATTTAAACAATGGTTTGGACGTTTTTCTTTGGAAATATTGGAAAACAAGGTCATTGCTTTAGATATTCTTAGAGTTATTTTGACAAGAATCCGAATACCCAAAGATAGTGAAGCATATAAAAATGATATAAAGACAGTTCAAGCGCTTATTGCTGGTCATTATCTGACAGCAAAAGAAATTCGTAGCGAGGATGTTCTTGGCATCGTGTTGAGCGCTACTTCATTTGATTCGTATACTGATGTTCGTAAGCATAAAGAAGAGTTACTTCATGCTTTGATGAGTGGTTATTTTGTGACACGCCAGGAAATAGATGAAAGGCTCGTTGCTGATCATTTCTTGAAGGATGCCGAGATGAGAGCAGATAAAATTGTTTCTAAGCTTCAGGAAGAAGGCGGCTCAGATGTTGTTAATGAACTGATGAAAGGTCTTGGGCCTGATGCCAGTGTTTTTGGACGTAAAATGAATGCACAAAAACTTGCTAGTTTTCTTCAGGATTCCTCGCTGAATAAAGACGCTGTGATAAAAGAAATTCAAAGGCTGGGGGCTCCTGATTTTCTTGTACGTCGTCTTACTCCGGATGCGGATTGGGATGAACGTAAGGCTGCTGTTGACGAATTAAGCATTTTAGCAGAGGCTGGATTGGTGAGTAAGACTGAAGTGGCAAGACGTATTAAAGAGGATGGTCTTGACCGCAGCCTTTGGCAGAGTATGACGGTGGATGTATCTGCCATACAAGCTAGGATTAGCGTGCATATCATCAGCGTGCTTTTGAAAGGGGGTATGGTATTTCTTGATGGTGTTAATGAGGGTGAAATGACAAAGGTACTTTTAGACGGGATGTTCGGGTCCTTGAATGCTGATGTACGTAATTCCTATGTTGACATTTTTGATACATTGGTTAGGCAGGGACGCGTTAACAAAAACGAAGTTGTTTTGGTTATCAGAGATGGGAATCTTCTCAAAAACCTGCTTCAAGGCATTGCGGCGGATTCTTCTGTATCAAGGCGGAAGGCTAGTGTGCATGTTCTTCGTGTTTTGGCGGATCAAGGTTTGGTGACATCTGAGGATATAAAGAAAATTGGCGTTGAGTTGGACGTTCTTTTTCGGGGAGATGTTGAATCTAAAAGGAATTTGCAGGTGCTTAATGCGCTATTGATTTGTGGTCTTATCAGCCGCGAGGATGTAAAGAACAGGGGGATTGTTGATAGTATCTTGAATGCCATGGGTTCTAAACTTTTTGAACTCCAGAAAAAGGATGTGATTGATCTGTTGAATGCATTGATGGTGGGCAATTTCCTTGATATGCAGGAGGTGAAAGAAAAACATATTGTAGCTATTTTATTACATGAACTTAATAGCAATCCAAGGATCGATGTGCAGCAAATCTGTGTCGTGTCGATTCGTTCATTGATTATCAAAGGGCTCCTGATCCAGGAAGATGTGTGGGGGGATGAAAATGAAGGGCTATTTTACGACGGAACATATTCTTGCTTAAAAATCCTGGCATTGTTTAAGAATAACCCACTGACAGCATATAAGATATTGCGTTGGGATTTAAAAGAGCGCATGGAGTTAATTGGGATAGTTGATACATTTATTGATGGTTTGACCGGGACTGTTATCGGAGTTAATGCGCGTGAGAAAAGTATTTTGTCGGAAGAATTAATTAATAATTATTTGGAATTCCTTGATGTGCCACAAGCATTCTTTGATCATTTTTATGAAGGATTAAGAATAATTGTCAATGATGATCATGTTAAGTTGGCCATCAGGGTTTATGAAGTGGCTGCTGTTAATATTGCCAGGGGGTTCATGAAGTCAGTGGGAATCAATAAAGACAGGGTCACTATATTATATGGGGATGAGATTACTTCAAGAGAAGAAGCTTCAAGATATTTTGACGGTTATGATATACAGGCTTATGAGGGATTTCACAAGGCAGGGGTTATTCGGGTTGATCCGAATTTTGAGAGTAAAAGTGTTGGGATAAGTTCATTGGACGGTATAAGTTGGGTATTTCTACCTCATAGCCCTTTTAAATATAATTTACCACCTTCACTTACGACTGATGAGATTTTAAAGAAAAAAGAGTTATTGGGCATTGATTCCAAAAGAAAAGTGATTGTTGTTGGCTGTCCGAATGAGAAAGAATTAAATGAATTAATAGACGTTTATAATTCACTATATGGCAAGCTCCCCGAGATGCAGCGCCCTTTGCTTATTATAGCTCCGAGAGAAAAATGGAGTGATGTACAATTGACCGCGTGGGATGTTTTTCCAAAAGAATATGTTGCTGTGCGTAATGACACGGGTATGTCTTGGCCGGACCTTGAGCGTAGATATGTTTTTGTTTTAAATACCGCAGGAGAATTGCGTGAGATGTATGCCATCGGGGATGTGTCTATTTTAGGAAATGATTTTAATTATTTTGAGCCGGCTAGCCAAGGATCGCCCGGGTTGTTTTTTAGCGGTGATGGTGGATTTAACCGCGGGATAAGGGATGTTTTGGTTGAGGCAGGGGCGACGTCTGAATTCAGCAAGGAAAACTTAGCAAGGATAGTGGATAATCAGTTGGAGCGGGATCGAATGGCTCAAAATGCTTTGAATGTAGTAGAACGGCACCGTCAAGAGTCACTATTCAAAGCCCGGGAGTTTGTGCTACGCTTAATTGGCCATATGCCCCAGTTACGGATGCGTTTTACCCGGCTTCAAGAGAGCAAGGTGCAAGCGCGGGGTGATATTGATAGTGCCCAATTAAAGGGTGGTATTGATTTAAATCCCTCACAATTCGATTTAAAAACCAATCTTGATGTTTCCAGTCTTGGTCTACATGTTGATCCGGCCATGATCGCTCGTTTGCAACATGCCAGTGGCATGACGCCTGTTATTGTCACGATTTCCCCGCTTGAAAGTCTTCAAAAGTTCTTGGGTATTGCACCATAGACGATTTTTTTGGTGCTCAGCTTTGTTAGCCAAGTTTCCCCCGTTTTTCCCCATATCTGAATGTTCATGCAAGAGATTGAGAATTTATTATCTGAACTGAATTAGTTTTGGTATATTTATCTAATCTAAAATTAGGAGAGTATATGTATAAATATTCTATTTTTTATATTCTATTAATGTTAATTACTATTAATGCAGGGGCATCGGAGGGTGATGAAAAGTTAAATTTAGCCGGAGCGGGTGTTTTTGTGGCAACAAGTCCGTATGCGGGTGTTTCAACCAAGACCATGCCGATTCCTTTTTTGGTGGGTGAGTATAAGGGGTTTTATATCAAAGGGATAGAAGCCGGATATCATTGGTTTGAGCAAGGCCCGTGGACGTTAAGTGCTGCGACAAGTCCTCATCTGATGGGGTATAGTTCGGATGATAGTGTTACGCTTAACGGAATGGAAAACAGGCAAATGTCGTTGGATGCCGGGGTCAGGGCGGTATACGCCTTGCCGGCTGATATGGGTCAGATCAGTGCCAAGGTACTGGTTGATGTGCTCTCACGTAATAAAGGTGCTTCTGCGGAGCTTTTATATGGCAAAGAGTTTAAAGGGAATATTTTCAGGTTTTATCCGTCTTTGGGTCTGAAGTATCTGGATAAGTCATTGGTTGATTATTATTTTGGCGTTCGAGACCAAGAGGCACGCCTTGGCCGTGATGCATATGGGCCTCAGGGGGCGATTGATCCGTTTGTGGATTTTATTTTTTCATGCGGGATTTCCAAACAATGGATTATTATTACCAAGTTTGACGTTGAATCGCTGGGACGCTCAATCCGTAAGAGCCCGATTGTTGATGAGAATTATGTGGTATCAGCTTCAGCGGGTTTAACCTACAGGTTTTGATGCATTTAGCCGGATTTTCTAAAAATAATTTGTTTCTCCTGACGCCATTTAAGGCATTCCTGGCGATTGCTGCATTGTGTCTGGTTGTTTATTTCCCTTCTTTTTTCCATGTGGCGCGCGGGGATCAGGTGAGTTACCTGGCGGATATGGCGGCGCGCGATGATCATAGCTGGGTACGCATGGCGTTCAAAGATTATAATTTTAATCGTGTGCGTCAGTTTGATAGGGGCGATGAACATCTTTTTCGTCCCGCAGGTTTTTTTTTGATGGGGACTGAAACATATCTTTTTGGTTATGATTTTAAATTATGGCAGGCGACATCCTTATTTTTTCATTTGGTGCTTCTTTGGTGGTTGTTAAAGGTGGCCTGGCTTATCCGTCCGGGATATTTTGCGGCTGGATGTGTGGCTGTTTTCTCCGTGATGACAGCGCATATGGAGATGGTGATCTGGCATAATATTATTTCGTATTTGATATTTCTGATCTTTCTGGTGATGGTGGTATTTTATTTGATGTTGTATCAACGGGAATCCAGATTACGTTATTTGGGGATTTGTATCCTGGCATTAGGTTGTTCCATGTTGATGAATGAATTAGCTTTTCCGTTTATGTTCTATATTACTGTTGCGGCTGTATTTAGCCGGATGAATCGCTGGCATTTGGGCATTCTTCTCGGGTCTTTGGCGTTAATGATGATTGGTTTCTTTACATGGGATGTGATTGATTTTTTGGCGACCAGATCTCAACTGGCAGCGGTGACGGATGTCGCGCATAAGGCCGCCCTGGGACAGACACTGAAAAATACATGCACGGCCATGGGCTGGTGGTTCTATACGGGGATTCTTCCGTATAAAGCGGGGTTACGTGAAGTCTCCAGGATGATGGCCATGGGCATTTATGAGCCCTGGGGCGCGGCTTGCGGGATGCTGGTTGCCGGGATTTTGGCTATGATGATTGCTGCTCTCTGGTTTTGCTATCGCCGCACCGGGATGTTCTTGGGGAAACACCGGAAGTTGATGCTGTTGCTGGTTTTGATGATCCTCTCCGTAGCCGGGGTGCTTGCTTTTGGGCGCATGAATGTCCAGGATCCGCGCCAGGCTTTATCAGTGGCCACATATTACGGGTATTTCTTTTGGATTTTCATGGTGCTATTGATTGTTGCTTTTGTTGATAATATTTTTCCGGTTGGAAAAATTCATCGCGTATGGCAGGGGGTGGCTGGGATTATTTTGGGCATGATGCTGGTGACAAACGCGTGGGGAACATTTAAAAAGAATCTGGAATATGCCGATAATTCACGGGATGTTATATCATTGACCCAAGCGGTAGAGAATTTTATACGTCAGCATGCCAAGGAAAAGGATTTTTCGTTCTTTATACCGACCCAGTGGCCGAATTATGAGGTATCGTGGATGGTCAAGGTCAGTGAACGCGGCAGGCGGTTCAGTTTTGTGGAAGCGTTGTTCCCCAAGTATTTTCGGCAGGATAATCCGAAGTACACATTGCATTTTGGCCGACCTTAATCGAGAGGAATATGATGTCCAAAGGAGTCGCGAATAATCGTCAGAAAGATGTGGCGCGCCTTTTGCGTGAACGGGCTAATCAAAGAAATAGCATGGCTGGCAAGGCTTTCGCGGTCCCTCCGTCAAAGAAATTGGTTCCAACCAGCAAGGGGCACTAAGTTATGTTAAGTACACGGGATGCGGCATGGTTTCATTCAAAGACAGTTGTGATTACAGGAGGCACTTCCGGCATAGGTTTTGAAATGGCCAAATGCCTGGTGTTGGCTGGAAGCCGTGTTATTATCTGTGGGCGTGATCAAAACCGGCTTGAGGCCAGCGTCGCGGTGCTGAAGGGATTAAAATCAGGGGATGTTATTGGCATGTCGGCGGATCTTGCTGTTGATCAACAACGTCAGGAAATGCTTGCGAAGATCCTAGCGCTTGGGGTCGTGGATATTTTGATCAATAACGCCGGTTTTGGGTTTATGGGAGATTTTGCTTCTATGCCAGCGGCAAAGATGGTGGAGATGCGGGAAGTGAATATGACGGCTTTGGCGGCGTTGTCACAGGCATTTTTGCCCGGGATGCAACAACGCCGATCGGGGGGCATCCTGAATGTGGGTTCCGTGGCGTCATTTTTTCCAACGCCCGGGTCTTCATTTTACGGTGCGAGTAAATATTTTGTACGGGGTTTGACGGAGGCCATGCATGCGGAACTGGCTGGTTATGGCGTTCATGTGACCGGACTTTATCCGGGAACGACCGCGACCGGATTTCTAAGACGAGCCACAGATGGCAAGAAAGACCAGTGGCCTAATGGCATGTTAGCTGAGGATGTTGCACAGGCAGGGCTTGAAGGTTTAAGACATAACAAGGTACAAGTGGTTCCTGGCCGGATGAATCAATTGACGGTTTTTGTGGCCAAGCGTATGCCGGTGACCTGGGTGCTTGCGCTTGTTGGAAAACGGTTGTCGGTACAGATACGGTGAGGGAATAATGTTGAATATGCTCAAGCGTTGGGTGCAGTCGTGGGGAAAGCCTTCGTATGTTGTTTTCTTTGTGACTTCACGCTGCAATGCGGCGTGTCCGATGTGCTTGTACCAGACGAACATGCAGCAAAATAGCGGCCAGCCGGAATTGACGGTTGATGAATATGCCAAGATCAGCCGCAGTATCGGGCCATTTCCGGTTTTGGGGATTTCCGGCGGTGAGCCGTTCTTGCGCAAGGACCTGGCGGATATCGTTAGCGTTATTTATAAGAATTCCATGCCACTAGTGCTTGATTTGCCGACCAACGGTTTTCTAACGGATGCGGTTTTATTTCAAACAGAGGAAATCGCCCGCCGTTGTCCCGGGATGAATATTGATCTACAGCTTTCTATTGATGGGCCTGAAGCGGTTCATGATAAAATCCGGGGGGTCACAGGAGGGTTTAAACATTTGTGTGCGACTTATGCCGGGCTGGTGGCGCTTAAAAAAGAGTATCCGAATCTAAGGGTTAAGGCGTGTGTTGTTTTTTCATCTTATAATGAAGATGATATGGATGCGTTATTCCGTTTGCTGGATGAGGATTTTCCGGCCTTGGATCGCGTCGTTTTCTCTGTTGTGCACGGGAGGGTGAGTGATACGGTGTCACGCGATGTTCATTGGCAGAAATATTTTGATCGGTGTGATGCCCAGCGCCGTGATTTTATCTTGCGCAAGAAATTTGACATGCATTCGCTTTTTACCATGGCTTTGCGTTTTGTTAAGAATGATTTCTTAAAGCGTATTCTTCAAACCAAAGATATGTACCGCCATTGCAAGGCAGGGCAAAGTGTTGTTGTTGTAGATGAGCTGGGCAAGGTTTACGGGTGTGAGCATTTGTGGCAGGTGGTTGGAGGTTTAAGGGATCAGGGGTATGATCTTAAATCGATCTTGGCTTCGAAGCCGATGCGTGATTTTCATCGTCAAATTAAAGAAAGAAAATGCACATGTCATTGGGGGCTTCCCATGTCCAATACTTTATTATATAGCCCAAGCTATTATCCTGCGATTGTGGCGGAAATGTTCAAGATTCTTTGGCGTCGACCCTTAGGGAAAAAGCGTGATGGTGGTTAAGCTCGATCTTCATGTCCACACGCTTTCACGCGGGGTGGTTTTTATTGATGCGCCAGGGCTTAAACGGGCAATCATGGCGCGTGGGCTAGATGGTGTGGCTGTAACGAATTTCTTTGATATTGAGCATGCTCTTTGGCTGCAGGCAAAATTGCCGGAACATAAAATTATTGTTGGCCAGGAAGTCTGGACAAGTGACGGGCATGTGATTGGCCTGGGTATAACGCGGCGGGTCAGGGATCTTCAACCGGCACGTAAAACAGTTGAGGAGATACATGCGCAAGGTGGTGTGGCGGTTGCGGTGCATCCGTTCATGATGCATGGTTTGGGAGACAAGGCCATTGAGGCCGGTGTTGATGCGATCGAGGTTTATAACGGGTTACTGGGCCGGCTGATGATTTTTAATATGCGCGCTGATTTTTGGGCCAAGCAGCATCGGTTGCCACGCTTGTCTTCGGGGGACACCAGCTCGGCGAAGTATGTTGGATGGAATCAAACGCATGTAAAGGTGGATAGCCCTCAGGGCATCCTGGAGGCTATTTGTCAGGGGAAAACGTCTCTTGTTCGGCGGGCGTTACCCTTGCCATGGATCTTTGCCGCCAAGAATATTCTGGGTTTTTCCCATGTTAAACCATGGCCGGTGCATGCGGCCCCGTGCCTTGTGTGTGGTGAGGCATGGATTGTGCGGTTGCAACAACAAGAGCGGGCGTGCATGGCGTGCGGTGTTGTTGAAAGGTCTCACCTGGCGTGTTGCCGGGGACATTATTATTGTGTGCCTTGTTTGGTCGCCATCGGGCATCGGCGGGCACTTGAGTTGCGGCAACAGGAATATTTATCATCTTAAGGCGGGGGATTATGCTGCGGTTTTTAAAGACAGCAATGCTGTATTTACGGGTTGGATTAAGCGGGGTGACCTTGAGGAAGGCGTATGTCATGATCCGGTATTGGGTTTTGACAGCTATTTTCAGGAAAGACATTCCATGGATTCTGGAGCTGTCCGTTACCTATTTGTGCAATTGTCGCTGCAAGCATTGTTCGGTATCCAATTATTTTGAGGGCGCAAAGCCTGATGGTGAATTAACGACCGGTGAGATCGAGCGCATCCTGGAATCGGCGGTTGCCATGGGGATCCCGAAAGTGGATTTCTTCGGCGGTGAGCCGTTGATCCGCAAAGACATTGTTTTGCTTGTTACGAAAGCCACACAGCTTGGTCTTTATTCGTCAGTGACAACCAACGGCTGGTTTCTGACTGAAACCATGATCGGGGAACTTAAACAGGCTGGGATCAGTTGTTTGAATGTAAGTTTGGATGATGTAACCGCGGAAAGTCATGATGATACACGCGGCACGGTGGGAGTTTTTGATAAGGCGGTGGCGGCGATACGTGCTTGCCATGCCAAGGGTGTGGCGTGCATTGTTTCGACCTATGTTACGCGCCGCAAGATCGAACATTTTGAAGTCGGAGAGAAAGATGCGAGTTCCTTGACAGCGATCATCAAGCTGTCCCGGCAGCTGAAGGCCACAGGTATCCGTATTTTATTTCCGATCATTGCCGGTGAGTGGGTGAAGAAGAAGGAAGTTGAACTGACGGAGGCAGAAAAGGAACATGTCATTGCCGGGATTGACCCTGCGTTTGCGTTTATTGAAGGAGCCTATTCTGTTTCCGGTCAGAAGAAGGTTTGTCAGGCCCTGAAAGGCAAGATGATCAATATTTCTCCCAAGGGAGAACTTCAGTTGTGTGTTGCATTTCCTCATGTGTTCGGGAATGTGAAGGATGTGCCGCTTAAGGAAGCTGTGCATCAAATGTGGAAACATCCGATTTACCGCAAGAATATGAACGACAGTTGTTGCAGTACGGAAGATTTGAAAGTCTGATATGAAAGTTTCCTTTATTCGTCCCCCGGCCTATGGTGTTGGGTTGATGGGGGTTCAGTTGGTGCCCTTTCTGGGCGTAGCTTATCTGGCGGCGTCTGCCCGTCAGGCGGGGTATGCGGTGGATATTGTGGATATGTGTGCGGAAGACATCACCCGCACCCAGATGGTGCGCGGATGCTATGTTCAGTACGGCATGGCCGTTGAAGATTTGCTCTCGAGGATCAAATTCAGCGATGTTTTTCTGGTGACATGCATGTTTTCGCAGGATTGGGTTTTTCACCGGGAGCTGATTCGTTTTTTACGTTCCCATTATCCGGCCAGCAGGATTGTGGCCGGTGGTGAGCACGTGTCTGCGTTGGCTGCCTATTGTTTGAAAGATTGCCCGGAGCTTGATGTGGTGGCCCTGGGGGAAGGAGATCAGGTTGTTCCACTGCTTTTAAGTGCGCTTGAAAAAAAAGTTTCATTGCAGACAGTGCCGGGTTTGGCTTATCGGGATCAAAAAGGCGGTGTTCTCATGAATTCGCGTGCGGCCCGGATCCGTGCGGTGGATGACTTGCCGCGTCCTGCTTGGGATCTTATCCCACTGGAGAATTATCTGTCGCGGGGATTGACGTATCATGTGGCCCGCGGGCGTACCATGCCCATGATCCTTAGCCGCGGGTGCCCGTATCAATGCACGTTTTGTTCCAGCAAGAATATGTGGGGGCAGACGTGGGTGGCGCGTAATCCCAAGGATGTGGTTGATGAGATGGAATATTATATACGCACGTATAATATAAACAACTTTGTGTTTTCTGATCTTGCGGCTGTTGTGGCTGAAGATAAAATCATTTCTTTTTGCAGGGAAGTCATTGACCGCAAGCTTCATATCACATGGCAATCGCCATCGCTGAGGACGGAAGTTTTAAATGAAACGATCTTGCAGTTGATGTATGATTCTGGCTGCCGTGAACTTGATTTTGCGATTGAATCAGCATCCGATAAAGTCTTGGCGGGTGTCGGCAAGAAGAATGATCCGGTGCGCATGGCGCGCCTCATTGCTTCGGGTGTTCGCACGGGAGTGGGGATGAGTTCGAATATGGTGGTTGGCCTGCCGGGTGAAACCTGGGGAGATGTTCTGAAAACTTACGGACTGGTTTTACGTTTGGCGGTCATGGGTATGCATGAAATCAATGTTTTCCCCTTTATCCCTTACCCGGGGTCGAAGATTTTTGATGAACTGGTTGCTAGCGGAAAGATCGTTCTGAATGATAACTATTTTATGGGGCTTTTTGCGTATGGAGATTTGAGCCGACCCGTATCATGGAGTGATCATTTTGGACCGCGCATGCTCAATTTTATCCGGATTGCCATGATGGGCAGTTTTTATATGCTCATGTGGCTGACGCATCCATGGCGGCTGGTCAAGATGTTTGTGAATGCCTTCCAGGGCAAGACAACGACGAAGTTTGAAGGTGTGATTAAACGTGTGTTGCGTAATATGACCTTAAGCATGAAGAAATGATATGGATAAAACAGGTTTGATCAGGAAAGCGGCGCAGATCCGCCTGGCCACACTGGAGATGATTGCCGGTGCGAATAAAGGGCATATTGGCGGTTGTTTTTCATCAGTGGATATTCTTACCGCATTGTTTTTCGGCGGGATATTGCGTATTGATCCATCTAATCCGTCGTGGGATGGCCGTGACCGGTTTATTCTAAGCAAGGGGCATGCTTGCGAAAGTTTTTATGTTGTTTTGGCGCAACTGGGGTTCTTTGCTAAAACCTATTTGGATCAATATCAGAAGCCAGGAGGTATTCTGGGGGGGCATCCTGACCGAAGTATTCCGGGTATTGAAGCGGATACGGGAGCTTTGGGACATGGTTTGGGTATTGGCTGCGGGATGGCACTGGCGGCCCGCATGGATGGTAAGGAACATTTGACGGTTGTTTTGATGGGAGATGGCGAGTGTTGTGAGGGGTCTGTTTGGGAATCAGCCATGTTTGCGGCACGGCATCAGTTGGGACGTTTGATCGCTATTGTGGACAAGAATGATTTGTGTGTGACGGATCGTGTTGGCAACTGCATGGCCATTGATCCTTTGGCGGATAAATGGAAAGCCTTTGGTTGGGATGTGATTGAAACGGACGGGCATGATATGCCGGCATTGCTTAAGGTATTTGGTGGTTGGCGTGAGCGCACGGCGCGACGGCCCTTAATGATCATCGCCAAAACCGTAAAAGCCAAGGGGGTCAGCAGCATGGAAGGTGTCTTGGGCTGGCATCATGGCGTGCCAAAAGGTGATGTTCTCTCTAAAGCACGGGAAGAATTACACAAGGCCGGTGCCTGATGCCGCAGGACATGCGTGATGCTTTTTTTGAACAAATGCACGGTTTGGCGCGTGAGGATAAAGATCTTATTTTCCTGACGGCGGATATGGGTGCTTTTGCCCTCGAAGTCTTCCGGCATGAATTTCCTGATCGTTATATTAATGTCGGTATTGCTGAACAGAATATGATCAGTGTGGCGGCAGGGCTCGCTTTATCCGGAAAAAAGGTTTTTGTGCATAGCATTATTCCTTTTGTAACTTCCCGTTGTTATGAACAGCTTACCGTGGACCTTTCTGTCATGAAGCTGCCGATTGTTGTTGTTGGCATGGGGGCGGGGCTTACGTATGCCGGTGATGGCCCGACGCATCATGCGGTTCATGATATGGCGCTCATGCGTTCCTTGCCGGATTTTACGGTGTTAAGCCCTTGCGATGATGTTTCTACGCGTGCGGCTTGCCGGTTATCTCATGCGGCCAAAGGACCTGTTTATGTGCGTCTTGAAAAGGGTGTTGTGCCGTCCT
Organism: Candidatus Omnitrophota bacterium; assembly: GCA_043798045.1. GTDB lineage: Bacteria > Omnitrophota > Gorgyraeia > Zapsychrales > Fredricksoniimonadaceae > Fredricksoniimonas. Next base: position 20,024 of record JAZDPD010000039.1, read on the forward strand.
TGTACACGCCGGCAGATGATATGACAGCGGGGATGAAATTGATGTGTGCCGGGAAAGACGTGATGATTGCCGCCACTAGCAATATGACGCATCAGGCGCTTCTGGTGGCAGATGCATTGGCACAAAAAGGCACGGGGGCAGGCGTGGTGGATATTATGCGGATCAAGCCTTTTAACAGCGTGCTATGGGATGAGTTAAGGCGCGATGTGCGGTTGGTTGTTACGTTGGAGGAACACAGTTTGATCGGCGGCTTAGGATCGGTTATTCTGGAGTGCCAGGCTTTAAGGCCGGGGTGTCCGGTCGTGATGTTGGGGGTTGGCGATCAGCATTCGATCGTGCCGTTACCGCGGGAGAATTTGCAGGAAATGCACGGGTTATCGGTGGGGCGCGTGGTGGATAAAATTGTTCAGGCGTTGCAGGGAGGTCGATGATGGATTTGGGATTAAAAGGAAAAGTAGCGCTTATTTCCGGCGGGACGCACGGCATTGGCCAGGCGATTGCCTTAGCTTTGGTGCGGGAAGGCTCTCGGGTGGCGGTTTTTTCACGCACCCAGGCCAGGATTGATGAAACCCTGGCCCTGATCCGCCGTATGGGGGGGGATGGTCTTGGGTTTATGGCGGATGCGGCGTGCCGTGAGGATATGGATCGCGTGGTGGATGATGTTGTGGTGCGCTGGAAGACGGTGGATATTCTGGTCAATAACGTGGGGGGCGGCGGCAGCTGGGGCAAGGACGTTGTTGAGGATACGGACGAATGCGTGTGGCATGAAGTTTATGAAAAAAATACAGTGGCGGCACTTAAACTCACGATGCGGGTTATACCACTTATGCGCCAGCAGAAATGGGGGCGTGTTGTGACCATCACATCGATTTTTGGTCGTGAGGCTGGCGGCAGGCCATGGTTTACGATGGCCAAGGCTGCGCAGGGGGCGCTTATGAAAACGCTGGCCAGGAAAGAGTACCTGGCGCAGGACGGGATCACGTTTAATAGTGTGGCGCCGGGTGCGATTATGATTCCGGAAACAGGCTGGGAGAAGAAAGCCAAAGAGAATCCACAGGAGTTGGCAGATTTTATCAAGCGTGAATTACCGCTGGGTCGTTTGGGAACGCCGGAAGAGGTGGCGAGTATTGTACTGTTTATTTGTTCTCAGCAAGCGGGTTTCTTGAATGGGGCATCGGTGCCTGTGGATGGTGGACAAAGCAAGAGTCTTTTCTGAAAAGGAGATGGTTGTGGGAAAACTTAAAGTGACGGTGATTGTTTTTGCGTGGAATGAAATTGACGGCATGCGGGTCATTATGCCGCAGATGAAAAAAGAATGGTTTGATGAGCTTATAATTGTTGATGGCGGTTCCATCGATGGGTCGGTGGCGTATGCCAAAGAACACGGGTGGGATGTGTTTGTACAGAAGGAGTCTGGTGCCGGTGCAGCGTTTCGCGAGGCGCTGGAACGATCAACGGGTGATATCATCATCCCGTTTAGTCCGGACGGGAATTCCATTCCGGAAATGATCCCGGCCTTGGTGGCCAAGATCAATGAAGGGTATGATTTTGTGACAGCTTCCCGTTATGCGAAAGGGGCCAAAAGCTACGATGATGATCCCGTAACGGCTTTTGGTAATTGGATGTTTACGACCATGGTTAATGTGTTGTATGGGCAAAAGTTGACGGATGTTCTGGTCATGTACCGGGCTTACCGGCGTGATCTCTTAACAGAGATTGGCGGTGTCACGAATGAAGTTTCCTGGGGGTCGCAGCTGTTGCTCAAGACCGTTAAGAAAGGTAAACGCATTACAGAAATACCGGGTGATGAACCGGCGCGTATCGGCGGGGTCCGAAAGATGTCGCCGCTTAAGAATGGTTGGGCCGAATTGTGCATGATCTTAAAGGAGCGTTTTTCCGCATGAAATTCTATCAAGGTAAAAAAATTCTGGTTACCGGCGCTACGGGGCTGGTGGGGATTAATCTTTTAAAGAAATTGATTGGCACGGGGGCGGATATCCGGGCGGTTTATCATAGCCGCAAGCCTGTCGTACGCCATCGTGCTATTTCGTACATTAAAGGGGATCTCACGCGGCGGGTTGATTGCGATAAAGCGGTGGCCGGGATGGATTTTGTTTTTCATTGCGCGGCCAATACATCAGGGGCCGCGGTGGTGGTTAAAACACCGCTGGTGCATGTGACACCGAATATTCTCATGAATGCCCAGCTTTTGGAAGCAGCCTGGTTGGCGGGGGTGAAAAAATTCCTGTGGTTGAGCAGCACAACGGGGTATCCGGTTACAGGGATGCGGCCGGTGCGTGAAGATGAGATATTCAATGGTGAGCCGTATGAGAAATATTATTTTGTTGGATGGATGAAGCGGTATACCGAGGTGCTTTGCCGTATTTATGGAGAAAAAGTCAGGAATCCCATGACAACCATAGTCCTTAGACCGACAAATATTTATGGTCCGCATGATGATTTTCGTTTTGAAACTTCGCACATGATGGCGGCGCTTATCCGTAAAGTGGCCGAACGGCAGAAACCCGTTGAAGTGTGGGGTGACGGCGAGGATGTGCGCGATCTTATTTATGTGGATGATTTTGTGGATGCCATGCTGGTGGCTATGTCAAAAGTGAAAAGTTATGCCGTTTTTAATATTGGTTTGGGCAAGGCGTATAAGGTGAAGGATATTTTAAAGAAGATCATAAAAATCGATGGATTCAAAGAAGGTGTCATGAAACTTGATCCGTCAAAACCGACCATGATCCCCAAACGGCGGGTTGATCTGCAACGGATGAAGAAGGTGCTTGGGTTTAATCCGGCGGTGTCTATTGAAGAGGGCATTCGAAAGACATTGGCCTGGTATAGGGAGAATCCTGTATGAAAGAGAAAATCATTTTAGCAACGGTTAATGCCAAGAAAGACCTTTATGCGGTGACAGCTGACGAGTTTTCTGCGATTGCGCCGAATATCCACATGGGGCTTCTGGCTGCTTATGCCAGGTCCAAAGGGATTGAGGTGGTGGTGGTTGAAAGTGATGTTGACGGGGTTTCGTTTGACGGGCTTATGGATATTGTGACCCGGGAAGATCCCCTGGCCCTGGGCATTATCTGTTCCGGGCTTAACCCTTCTTCCTCAACGATGGCCATGGCCGGTGTGGTTGATTTCTTCAAGCGTTTTCATGAACGCAGCATGAAGGTTAAGACTTTCATTTGGGGGTTGCATCCCACGTCCATGCCGGAGCTTTCCTTGCGTGAGACGGGTGCTGATTTTGTGGTGCGCGGGGAAGGGTATCAGTCGATTGTTGATTTGACACATTTTCTAAATGGCAATCATTCTTCCGGGATAGAAGGTATTTTGGGTCTTTCGTATTTGTCTGATCCCTTGGATGCTGAGAATGCGGCGTACAGGCAAACCAATGATGCTGTCTTACTGGAAGATCTGAATACGTTGCCGATCATTGACTGGGATCGTATGAATCCTCGTCGTTACAGGGCGCATAATTGGCATACATTTGGTGATATGGATCACCGTAGCCCGTATGCTGTTTTATGGACCAGTTTCGGTTGTCCGTTCAAGTGCAATTTCTGTTCGATCAACAATCTGTTCGGAAAAAGGATTCAGCGTTTTCGCAGCATCGATAATGTTGTTAAGGAGATCGATATTCTTGTCAGGCAACATGGTGTGCGGCACATTAAGATCCTCGATGAACTGTTCATTGCCAATCCGAGCCGTATCGAGGAATTTTGTGACCGGCTGGATGAACGCGGGTATGATTTGAATATATGGGCATATTCGCGTGTGGATACGATCAATCAGCGTTTGCTCAAGCGCCTTAAGAAAGTCGGCATGAACTGGATCGCTTACGGGTTTGAGTCTGCCACGGATTCGGTTTTGCGTGAGATGCAGAAGGGTTGTACAACCGTAAAGGTGGATGAGGTTATTCGCATGACCAAGGAAGAGGGCTTGTCCATTTGTGCCGGGGTTATGTTTGGTCTTTGGGACGAAGACATGGATGCGTTAAAGCGCACTTATGACTTTCTGGTTAAATATAATTTTGAATGGGTGAACATGTATCCTGTTTTTGCTCTTCCGGGTACCAAGCTGTTTGAACAGGTCAAGCCTCCGTATGATTGGAGGCAGTATTCCCTTTACGGGTATGAAAGTTGCCCGTTGCCAACGAAACATTTGACATCAGCCCAGGTGTTGCGTTTTCGTGACGAGGCTTTTGTGCGCTATCACAGCCGGCCAGAATATTTGTCCATGCTAGAGAAGCGTTTTGGGCAAGCCACACGGGAGCATATTGAACGTATGGTGAAATTCTCATTGAAGCGGCGTTTATTGGAGAATTGATGATGGCAAAAAGCAAGTTGTGTGTTTTTCTTTCTTTGAGCGCAATCATTACGTCTTTATACATTTTTCTTGTTGTCCAGCATCGTTTGCCCATTGCGCATGATACCGGTCAATATCTGCAATTTCAGTATATTTATTTTAATGAAATAGCGCAACATCATAGCTTTCCGCACTGGTTCCCGTTTGTTCAGCAAGGGTATGTGGGCAATCATTATGCGTCACCACAGTATATGATTTTATCACCGATCAGTTATTTACTGGCCTTCCTGGGCAAGGGGGTCAATTATCTGTATGTATTTTATGCCGGGGTTTGGTTTGATGAAATTTTCTTTATGATCGGTCTTTTATTGCTTGGATCGGTGTTTTATCAGCGACGAGCAACACTTTTCTTTGTAGGTCTTACTGCGTTTGGATCAACAATATGGTATCCGCAAATATTCTGGGGAATGCATTTATTCTATTTTATACCTATGGTCCTTTTTTGTTTTCATCAGTTTTTGAACGAGAAGAACATATATTATCTGATCGGCGCTTTCCTGGTTTTTTGGCTGGGGTTCATCGGGAATGCGCTCTATATCAATGTATTTGTGGCTTTTGTCCTTTTGGTATATGGCGCGGCCTTGTTTTTGTTTTCCAATGCCGCGCGAGGGGCCTGGTGGGATGCTTGGGCCAAGATAAAGATGGTACATGTTTTGGCCTTGGTTTCACTGGGTGTGTTGATCGGGTTAAGTCTTTATTACGCGAAGTTCGCGGATGATCAGATCATTTCTTTTGTACCAGGCCGGACCGCCGGGAATCGTGTGTCCTTGGATGTATTCCTGCAGTATGGGGGCGCTATAGATATAAGGAAATATTTATCATTTTTTAATCGTGCTGAGGCACGCTTCTTGACCGCAGATGTTCAGTTATATTCTGGGTTTGCCATGGCATTCCTGGCGATCATCGGGTTATTCTTTTCCCGCGTCAAGATGCGCTGGCCCATTGCCGTCACAGCCTTGATCATGGTGCTTTTCAGTTCAGCCACGTTTATATCGCAAATATTTTATTATTGTTTTCCTTTCGGATTTGTTTGCCGTCATATCGGACTTACGGCTACGGTGACAAAGTTATTTGTAATTCTCTTGGCCGGGTTTGGAGCGGATGTTGTTTTTACCTGTTTGAAAAATGACAAGTATCGCCAGGGGATTTTTTGGGGCGGGTTATTTTTCCTTTTTGTATTCTTGTGCCGTGGTTTTAATGTTTCTGAAAGTGATCCTTTTCTTTTGCTGGGTATTAAAGAAAGACATGTTTTGGATATGTTGCGCTATATCCTTCTGGCAGGAGTTTTGGGTGTAGGGGTTGCGGGTTGGCGCGGCCTGAAATACCGGTATAAAGCCCTTGTTGTGATTTTTCTGGCAGTGGTCACGCTGGAACTTTTTACTTACAAGTATGCGAAAACGGTTGACACTATGCCGCGTGTTTCGACTGAGGCGCTGGGGTTATTTAAGCCGGTTGACTATGCTTTTCCCATGCTTAGGACTTTGACGACCATGGAACATGCTAAAGACAGTGAGCGTATGAAGACTTTCTGGCCCCTTCTCCAGGAGGAAGAGCGCCTGGGAAGACTTTGGTCTGTTTATAACACCATGGAAACTTTTTTCTTTGTTGACACGTTGCAATCGAATTTTAGAAGTGATTATGCTTTGGTGCCGGTGAAAAGTTTTTTTACGGCAGCGCTGGCAGCACCACCACAGGTTCAGGAGAAGGTTTACTTGCAACAGGCTGGTGTTCTGGCCAACAAGGTAGGCGTATTCTCGCAGTTGAATTATGCGGCTGATGATAAAGAACTTGCTCAGATCTTTAACGGGCTTGTTTATAAGGCTAATAGTCTTTGGACTACGGCGGATCAAGTAAAAAAGATCGTTGATTTGAAGGCGAGGCTTTTTGTTTTTGAAAAGCCTGAATCAACTGGAGGGAATGTCCCGGCGAAGATAGAGGTAAAGAAGTTTTCATTTAATGAGATTGTGATGGATGTGGATGTTCAGGGGGAGCAGGGACGCCCCTATTTTTTGTATTATGCGAGTGCCTATCATCCGTTCTGGAAGGTGCGCGTGGATGGCAGGGATCAGGCTGTTTTGAAAGTCAATATGGCTTATAAGGCTGTTGTTATCCCGTCCGGGCATTGTGAAGTTGTTTTTTATTTTTCGCATATATTTTATTATATATCGGTTGTATGCTCATTGCTTCTGTGCGTGGGCATTCTTGTCCTGGTTGTATATTTGACAGCCTTTTTAGTCCGGGTTGATGAGTGATCTTACAGGGTGTTGGACATGTGTGGTGTGGATGAATATGGGAGGTTGTTATGAAGATTGCTTTTGTGCATCCGAACTGGATTGATGGTTTGGGTGCGTTCTCGAAGATCGCCAAGAAACGCAGCCCTGCGCCCAATATGGGAACACTTTACTTAGCGGCTATTGCTGAGCATTTAGGGCATCAGGTGAGGATGTTTGATTGTGATGTGGATGACTTAAGTGTTCAGAATGTTGCTTTTTTGCTGGCAAAGGAAGGGTACGAGATTGTTGGTATTACGGCAACGTCACCTATTTTTCATAAAGCCGAGGAACTGGCGCGGCTTTTGAAAGAAAGTGGCTGCAAGATCAAGGTTTTGATTGGCGGGACCCATATTAATATCTTTAAGAAGGATGTTTTCTCGGACTGTTTTGATTATGGATTTTTTGGCGAGAGTGAGCGGAATTTTGAACAATTCCTAAAGATCCTGGAACGGGGTGATTTAGATTTTTCAACGATGAAAGGCTTTATTTATCGGGATCATGGTCAAGTGGTTCAAACAGTGGCCGGGGAGATGATTACAGATTTGGATTCCCTGCCTTTTCCTGCGGTTCATTTGCTGAATCTGGATCATTATATTTCGACGTTTGGGCGTAAGTATAAACCCAAACGCGTGATTTCAATTGTGCCGACCAGGGGATGTCCTTTTAAATGTGTTTTTTGCTCTGAAGCTCGCCTTAATAACAAACTTCGCTGCCGCAGCCCGAAAAATGTTGTGGATGAGATGGAGCATTGGCACAAGACACTGGGTGTTTCCCATTTTTGGTTTGCCGAATCCAATATAACCCTGGTGCGGGAGCGAATCGAAGGGATTTGTCATGAGATCATCCGTCGGAAGTTAAACATTACTTTTGAAGGGGCGACGCGCGCCGATCTCGTTGATGAGAAATTGTTTCGTTTGATGAAGTCTGCCGGGTTGATACGGATCAGCTACGGCCTTGAAACAGGATCGCCGCGGATCATGAAGATTATCCGGAAGGAAGAAAGTCTCGAGGACATCAGGAGGGCCATTCAGCTGTCGGATTCTCTGGATATCGAGACGAATGTTTCGGCCATGATCGGTTTGCCAGGCGATACGCGCGAGTCAGTTAACGAGACGATCAATTTTATCCGTGATACGCCAGGGATTTTGTATACGACTTTCGGGATAGCCAATCCTTATCCGGGATCTGAAATGTATGATTGGGCGCTGGTCGGTAAACACGGTTTTCAATTGATCGAGAAAGAGTATTCTCAGTACAGCCGTTATGAACGCAGTCCTGTTAAGGTTAATGATCTTGGCCCTGAGGATTTGCTTCGGCTTCAAAGGATTGGTTTGCTAAAAATTCATTTAAAACCAAGGCGCATGATAGCGGCGATACGGATGATTGGTTTTGTTGAGATTGCAGGTCTTTTTTTTAATATGGTCGGGTTTGTTATAAGAGAGAAAGTCTTCTCCGGCATAGTCAGGAAGTCAAGATGATGCAGAAAATGAGCAAGATTATTAATGGGGCAGAGCCTTTCTTAAGGCTTTGCCTGGCGCGATGCTTCAGACAGCGGATACCGTTTATTTTAATTTTACTGGTTACGGAAAGATGTAATTTGAAATGTCCGTATTGCTGGATTAGGAATTCTCCGGATATTTATGCCAAGGAATTATCCACCGATAAGATCAAAGATCTGATCCGTCAGTTTCATCAACTGGGAACGCGGTATTTGAGTGTATTGGGCGGGGAGCCATTATTGCGGCAGGATTTGGCGGAGATTCTGAGGTTCGCGCGCTCCTTGGGCATGATGGTCGATGTCGTGACCAATGGGCTCTTGATTCATCAGCAGATTGAAGCTTTGAAATATTGTAATATCGTTGGTGTCAGTTTGGCTGGATCAGCAGAGGCTCATGATAAGGACCGTGGTGCCGGGACGCATCAGCGTATTATCAGGAATATTGAACTCTTACGTGCAAATAATATCCGGGTTCGTTTCAATACAACAATTACCCAGAATACTTTTTCCTCGATCAGGCAGGTGGCAGAATTGGCCAGAAAATATGATGCGACCATTGCCATTGGGGTTGTTGTCATGGGGGATGGGAAGGAAGGCAATGTCGTTCCTGATACCAGATCCCTCAAGGCTTTTTGGCAGGAAGTGAGATCCTTGAAGGAAGAGGGGTTTCCCATTGCCAAGAGTTTTCGTGCCATTGACGGATTGATTGCAACATCCAATGATTTCCTCGACGGGAAGATTCATGATCATGTGCCCGCCGGCAAAGGTCTGAGAAGTTGCAATTTCGGTCGGTATATAGGTTATTGCGGGTCTGACGGAAATCTTTTCCCGTGCTGTCATCCGGATGTATATGGCAAGCGTGATTTTAACGCTGATGTGCAAAAGCTGGTGGCCAAGAAGGCCTGGAAGAATGTTGTGGATAACACATCATGCCAATTTTGTTCCCTGATTGTCGGGTGTGAAATCAATAATTTTCTGAGTCTGGATTTATCGGCAGTTCAAGAGATGGCGGAAACATATTTTTCGTATTTGAAGGAATAAAAATAGGTGATGAATATTATGGGATCGTCAAGAGTGGTTAAATATATTCGGTTTGCGGCCAGTCTTTTGTATGCCCGGCTTTTTAATCAACGCATACCTTTGTTTGTCACACTCTGTGTTACAAACCGTTGTAATCTGCGTTGTGTTTACTGTTATGCGGATTGCGGGTCCCAGGAGCGGAAAGAATTCACGACGAGAGAGATATGCGATATTGTGGATCATTTGTGTTCTTTGGGGATGCGGTATATTTCGCTTAATGGTGGCGAAGCGCTTTTGAGAGAAGACATTGATCAGGTTGTTGATCATATTAATCAAAAAGGCATATTATGCCAGATCACGACCAATGGACTTTTGGTTGAGAAGAAGATAGAGGTGCTGCGTAAGGTTGATGCTATAACGATGAGCCTGGATGGAGGCCGGATTGAGAATGATCGCAATCGCGGGGCAGGTGTTTATGACCATGTGATGAAAGCGATGAAGGTTTTAAGGGCAAATAAGATGCGGTTCCAAACGAGTATGGTTTTGACAAAGAATAATGTTGATTCTGTCAAGGAAGCGCTTCAGTTGGCGCAACAATTGGATTTTCAGGTATTATTCAGTCCGCTTCGTGTTGAGGATTCTCCGGATAAAGAACTTGGCCTTGATGATGCGCGCCTCAAAGAGACGGTCAGGCAGATCATCGGTTATAAAGATGCCGGTTTCCCTGTCTTTTTCTCGCGGGATGTTTACCAGCAGTTTCTTGATTGGCCGTTTTCGTATAATCGGCTGAATGTTTTTAAAGCAACAGATGGTTTTTTTGAGGGGGATGTTTGTTATTTAAAACAATTGTCCTGCCATATTGAATCAGACGGATCGGTTTATCCGTGCATTGTTTTGGCCAAGAAAGTGAAGGTGTCGAGTTTTCTGGATGTCGGGATTAAACAGTGTTTTGACCAACAGCAAAAGCTTTCATGTCAGGCCTGTTGGAACTTTTGTTGTAATGATTGGAATCATGTTTTATCTTTACGTCCCCGTGCGTGGTGGAATGTGCTCGGGATCATCAAACGGCGTTTTACGAATTGATCGACCGGGGTTTTCCAATGCGTACAAAATACACAGTCGCTTTTGTTGATTTTTACGATTATTTTCATTATAGGCACCCGATTTATTTTCTATAGGCGTATTTGAAAAAGAATGGCATAAGGGTTGAGTATTTCCCCAAAGGGAATATGGCCAGAACCGTAGCGCAGATCAAAGAAATCAATCCGCAGCTCTTGTTATATTCGGCCTACTCGCGGGATATCGCCCATTTTATTGTTTTTGACAAAATGGTCAAACAGCAGGTGAACGTCAAGTCGCTCATTGGCGGTCCGGGAGCTACGTTTGATCCTCAATTTCTGGAAGGCACCACCATTGATGCTTTGTGTTTCGGTGAAGGCGAGCAAAGTGTTGTGGATTATATTAATAATGGGTTCTCACCCATAGGCAATATTGTTGATGTGAAAAGCGGTAAGCCGGCACAGTTTTATCCTTTCCTGGATCTGAACCAGGCGCCGTTTCCGGATCGGGCATTAGTTTATGATAAAGATCGCTTATTAAGGGATATGCCGAGCAAGCAGTTTTTGTCAGGGCGCGGCTGTCCTTATATGTGTACGTATTGCCACAATAATATTCAGAACAGGATGTTTAAACAGTGCGGCTCGATTATCAGGAAGAAAAGTGTTGATTATGTATTGGAGGAAATCAAGCAGGTCAAGAGCAGGTATCCGTTGAAACTGGTTGTTTTTCAGGATGACACGTTCATTATTGATAAGAAATGGTTCTTTGAGTTTTGCGAACGGTTTCCGCGTGAAATTGGTTTGCCCTACACTTGTAATATCAGAGCGGGTTTGATTGATGAAGAGAAAGTGCGCGCCTTAAAGCAAAGTCATTGTGCCTGTGCGTATTGGAGCATTGAATCCGGTAATGATTTTATCCGGAATAAGGTGCTGAAAAGAAACGAAAGCATTGAACAAATTCTTACTACGGCCAGTCTTTTGGGTAAATATAAGATCAGTCATCGCAGTGGTGGTATTGTGGGTTTGCCTGGGGAAACGTTAGAGCACATGTTGCAGACACTTGAATTGAATATAAAAATTAAACCAAATTTTGGATTTTCAAGCATTTTTGTTCCTTATCCTGGTCTTGAACTAACGGATTATGCCATTGAAAAAGGGTTTCTTTCCACAAAGGCGGCGGATTGTTTACCGCAGGGAACGCATGTACGCTCGGTTTTGAATTTTTCTCATGAAGAAAACATCAGGATTCAGAAATTGACGTATTTATGGCCGTTATTTGTAAGTTATCCCAAAC
>JAZDPD010000056.1:0-2907 GCA_043798045.1 Candidatus Omnitrophota bacterium
TTCCTGTCGCACTTGTGATTACAATTTTCCTACCGCTGCCCGCCCTGCATCTGCTTCAGGTCCCTTTGAACTTCGTACGGAGAAACAGACATGGCTTTCTGCTGCAGCCGCACCGCCAGGTCTTGGCTTCCTTTGAACGCATGGATACGGCTTAAAATCAAAAAACTGTGATAGAAATTCGGCGCCAAAACAGCCGCCCGTTCAAAAGCCGCCTGGGCCTTATCCAGATCAGCTTTCTTTTGTGTGGCCTGGAATTCCTTCAAATACGACATCCCCAAAACAGTCCAGGCCCTGACATCCTCGGGATCAAACGCCCGTGCCCGCGCCAATGCCGTACGGCCAGCCGTCCAATCCCCGGCATTGACCGCATTCATGCCTTTCTGCAGCCAGAACATATACCCCGCCCAACGCCCGGCCATCCAGAATCCTGCCAACGAAGCCAGCACCAGTATCACCATAAGCCAGCGGCTAACCCTCGAGCAAGCCCCCGGCGTTTCCCTGGTCGGGAATATCATGCTGCAGGCCACCGCCAGCCACGTCCAGAAGAAAAAAGAACTGTTGGGCTTGATCATCGTGAAACTGTTCAAATTATCAATGAAGAACGCCAGCAATCCCCATAACACAACAGCCAGCATGATCTTGCCATCGACTGGCCGCGGGATAAGCCAGGCCCGAAACGACCCCATCACCAAAAGAACCACCATCCAGCAAAATGCAATAAATCCACCCAAACCGTTTTCAGCCCACACCTGCAAATAGGCATTATGAGCAAAACCGGTCATGGCGGCGTGATTGGTCACAAATTTAAGCGACGCGTACCGGTACGCTCCATAACCGCAGCCGCGCCAGGGATCCTGGGCGATCATGGAACCCACCACCCGCACGTATTCCTGACGCGGTGTGATGGAGGCCTTGAAATCCTTGCGAATCAACACCATGGCAAATAATACCCCCACAAGCACAACCCCCACCCCGATCCATCGGCTCCAGACAGGCGGGATTTTCAAAAACCCGCTGCGCCAGAGGATCAGAAACATCACCATGGCCGTGAACAGGAAAACACTCCAGCCCAGCACGGAATATGTAAAGAAAAAAGCTGTCAGCATAAGCCCCAGGCTGATTACGCCCACAGCTTTCCAGGCCCAGTGCCTGACCACCAAAACAAGGCCAGCCGCCAAGGGCATGCTCAGCATCAAAAATGACGCCAGGACATTGGGCCACCCGAAAAGAGAACAGGCCCGCTTGTGGATCAAAATATAATAAAGGCTTTCGTTGGTAAGCCGCGCATTCTCGATTTCCTGGGCAGGAACACTGTTCAAATAAATGATATCATTGATCCCAAAAAGGGCCACGATAACAGCCGCCGCCGTAAAAAACCAGAAGAAAGCCTGCCTGAGCACAGTTTCCTTAAGTATTTCAACCAGCATATAGAAAAAAAGCACATACGCGGCCAAAACAATCAACGCCCGGCATGTCGAAGAAACATCCGCACTCCATCCGGCGGAAACCGCCGCTGTCATGATGAATAACGCCATAGGGCCTTCCAATCCGCTATGCACCAGACCTTCACGCCGGATCAACCTGGTGCTGAAAAAAACTGCCGCCAAAGCAAAAACCGCACCGGCAATGATCATGTTGGAGAATTCATCCTTGACGGAAAACTCCATGTTCGGGAACAGTTTCCATATTCCCAAACGCAGGGCAATGATCAAAAACATCACCCCCAGAAACAAGATCTGACGTAACGGTATTTTTCTTAACGGCATTTCTGAGCCACCACCCAGTGGAAATTGAAAAGACCTTCGCGGGTTGTAATCACACATGGATCGCCATAATTAATCCGATTGTATTCATGATATGGGACCGTAAAATCATACGCACCACGATTCACCCTCCAGGGCATGACCGTCACATGGTAGGACGTGCTATTTTTAGAATGCGTGATGCGTTTGCCCATAACGGTTGTCGTATGATGCACAGCCGCCGACCTGTCCTGACTTCCGTTAACCACCATCATCCCGCCCCAACACAACAACGGGATGCCCACCAGGGCTGAAAAGAAAGCCCCTGCCAGAGACCTCAACGCCCTGGACAAGCCTTTCACCTGGCCGTAAACGAAAAACATATACACCACCAACAACGGGATGCCGATCTTCAGGCTGGCCATAAAAACCTGAAACGGCTCCAATGGTTCAAACGTCCCAAAACCCCACACGGATAAAACAATGCCCGCCACGATCATCGACACGCCAAAACCGACAAAGAGTCCGGATGAAGCCCGCGCATGATCAGTCACCGGTGTGGCCGTTGCCTGTCCGGGAACAGGCGGGGGCATCGCCTGGATAAGATCAACCAGGGTCTCGGCCGCCAAACGCTGCTGCTGTGGTGAAACACTATTAATACCCGGGCAAGGTGACTTCACCAGCAAACAATGATTATCCTTGATCTCAAGCACGGGAAAATCCAGGAGGACTTTACAAAGACGTTCTTTCATCTCCCTGGCCCCGAAAACACGACGGATAAAATCATGATCCTCACATTCGATGTAAACAGCATCATCAAATGACTGATCATAAAGCTGGGCCTCCTGGCTAAGCCCGATCTCCTTGCCGAATTGATCCACCCGTGTTTCACGCCGCAACAGCGCATGCGCAAAGAAATTGCCCTGAATGGATAACTGCAGGCGCGACGGGTTATTTTTGCGGCCGGCAAAATAATGCATCAGCACCTGTTGGCCGTTAACATCAATAACACCGGCATTCATACCGAAAATATTACCGCCACGCAAAGAAACACCATCCTGAAGGACGCCTTTGACATTCAATTTCCGCAGCGAAAAAATGACCACCGCAACAAATATGATGGGCACGGCTGCAAACAACAACACAACAAAAAAGAAAATTGAAA
>JAZDPD010000099.1:0-14727 GCA_043798045.1 Candidatus Omnitrophota bacterium
TTTTCAACTTTGATCAATTCACTGGAATTATTAATCGCGTAAACAAAAGCTGTTACATCTTCCAGTTTCCCCGAACAATCCATGGTTGCCAGATATTTGACATAATCCTTACTCTCCTCTTGCCCTGCCGGAGATATTTTAGAAAGCTCCACCTTGGACTGCGTGCCCATCAATTCAAGCTTCTTCAAAAAATCAGCTGTAATCTCTTCTTCACTGCGCACATCCTTAGTATAAAAATCTTTGAACGCAGCCGCATCTTTGACAATGCGATCCCGATATCCCAGAAAACGCATGTTCTGTCGTATGACATCTTCCTCCTTCGCAATACTATCATCAAGCTCCTTCATTCGACTTAATGACGGCCCAACCAAAAGACGGTCAAAAAGAGCCAGAAGAACAAATAATGACGTAATCATCAGTATCTTTTTTTCGTTGACAGAAAGACCTGAAATAAATTTATTGATCAATGTAAACTCCTTATGGCTCTTCTTTATAACAATACACCAGAAGAAACACTACCGCACTGCTGAAAGCTTGAGTGTTATTTCAAATGCCGCAGCGTCCTTGCCGCGGTCTTTTTTCGCCGTTGTTGATTTCGTTTTTACATTTTCAAATAAAGGAGACTCTTCCAACGCTGAAACAACAGAAAAGACTCTGGACATTGATTCCGAAATACCCTGAATAGACACATCACCCGTTTCGTCCATGGAAATATTCGACAAATAAACTTCGTTGGGAATAATCCGGTAAAGCTCACGGATTGCCTCCAAGGGCAACCGCCGTGTCTGCAGATAATCACGTAAAACATGCGTTTTACTGATCAAACTACCTAAAAGATCAACCTCTTTTTTCTGATCAGAATATTTCTCCACCAGGTTCTGCTTCAAAAACATGTCCTTAAAGTAAACACGGCTTAACAGCCCGCATCCAATAAACAAAAGCGTCAGCAAAACGAAAACACCCGCCTTGAATGTCTCCCGGCCTTTCTGTGCAACAGCGCGCTGCTCTCTGATTTCCTGAGGAACAAGATCCGCACCGCATTTAACAGCTACCGCCGCGGGCGCAATAACCTCAAGAGCTGATTCATCCGCAAATTCCTTGCTCAACTGCTCCTTGATCCCCGGGACCCCCCTGACAACATTTGGATATGAAACAATTTCAACCGGAAGTGACAATGCTTCACTTAACATTTTCTCAAGGCCCGCAAGCGCCATATGATCCGTCGTCATGACGATCCTGGATGGCCGTGATGCTGTTTCCTGCTCAAACGTTTCAATCGAAACTTTTACTTCCTGAACAATCTGAGCAAACGCTCCGGCGTCACAAACAACACCTTCAATGCCAATGGGCATGCTACGCGACATCAAGGGAGCAGATTCGGATACTATCATGAAATTAGTGCTTTGCATGGACACGTCAAGAATGGCCACCCTTTCATTCTTCTTGACACCCAATGCCTTTGAATAAAATCGCGCGATACCTTCCGCAGCAAACAAAACAGCTGTCGTATCGAGCCCTGCCGCACGCATCACGGCCAGCTTCTCTTTCACCGCATCACGCTTGACAACAACCAACAATAACTGCGTAAAATTTGGTTTTGGATTTCCAATCCGAACATAACTGGTAATAATTTCATCTTTGTTAAACGGCGTGTGCCGCGTTGCCTGGATCGCGATGATCGATTCGATCTCCGTATCTGATGTCGACGGAACTTCAAGATGTTTTGTCGTGGCCACATCACCCGGCATCACACACAAGACCCCTGAAGTCTTCAGCTGAAAGCCAGCCAGAAGATCTCGCAACACAGCCGCAGCACCTGCTGAAGAAACTGGCTTGCAGGCAAGCTTTTCCACCAACCCGGCACTTGTAACCTGCGCGACTTTGACATTCGACGCATTGATCGAAACTGCAATAAATCTGGATTGTTTCAATATCATATTTCTCCAACCTTTAATGACAGTATTATAAACTAGGTTTTTAAAACGCTACAGATAAAAATAATTATTTTTCATACCAGTAAATCATTCGGCTTTCATAAGCACTAAAAACACAGAAAATTTTCTTCTTGTACCCAGCATCAGCGGAAACGACCCGGCTCAAAAAAGAATACACCCCCGATTCAGTTCCCAGCATATTTTGTGCATTGAGCGCATCAATCTGTCGGATCTCGCTTAATTCTAACTTGAGAGATTTTGAAACATCCGCCGCGACATCAAATGTGCGCATAAACACATGATCATCGTCCGTTGCATCCAGTTTATCCGCCCCCTGACGCACACGCAATATTTTCTGCGCAACAGCACTTTCAAGCCCCAACGCCATCAACACCTTACTGGATGCCGTGTTAATATTAACACGACCATCACCGTATACAGTAACAAACGGAAAAATCGCTTCATAGATTTTGCTGTCAATCCCCTTGACAAGCAAAAGTTCATCAATCCGCTCAAAAGGATCATCCTTCATGCCGTACGGAAATTCAAGACTTTTATAATAATCATCACTAAAAAAACCTTCTGACTGATGCTTGCCATAATCCCGCCAATCAGCAAGAGCATCTGCCAGCTCTTTGGCCTGGGCGCCCCCCCATCCCAACACACCCTCCATCAACCGCTGAATACATTCCCTGGACGCCGTATTCAAATTCAGCTTCGACTGCTCATCCGCCATACCCCAGTACGTGGCCACACTCCCGGCACTCTCATCAAAAGCATCATGAACGACCTCAACATTATAATCCCCCACCGCGATATTGGCGAACTCGGAGGGATTGTTCATGCGACGCAATTTTGCCTGAGGCGTCAAAACAAACTGGGCGTTCTCAAGATCATCCAAAAGAACCGCCACGGCCTTTTTCGAACCGGCTTCCGCAGCCAGCTGGACCCGGCTTCTATCCTCCAGGCGTGCCAGCAACGTGATCTTCTGTCGCACATTAGCCAGCAAGGTAACCGCAAGGATCGTCAGGAATGTCAGCGTCCACAACGCCGTGATCAAAATGAATGCTTTACGCCGGAGTGGATGCATTATCAATTTTAAACCCCTGCCGGAATAATAACATAACGTTTGAATACTTTTTCATTTTTCCCGTCAAGTTTCATAATGGACAAATAAACTTCAACACCTGAAGGAAAACCATCAGATGGCTCCGCATTCATGTGAGGATCCTTGGATGATCCGTAAAAATAATGCAGCCTGAATTCCTTGACCGACGAAACAACAACGCGCTCGTCGCCCCATTTGTTATCCAGCGCCTGGGAGTAATTAGCCTGAGCTCGCGTCAGCACCGAACGTTCAAAGTCATACGCATACCTGACCCTGCCGATCTGATCAACAAGCCCTTCATCGGCACGCACACTGACACGGTCTGCCTGCGTCCAGACAATGGACGGAAATTCAAGATTAAACTCCTGGCCAGAAAAGGATATCTTGGAAAATGGAAATGCATTACGTAAATCTGATGCGAAACGATCGAGAAAGACAGCCGCATCCTCTTCAACCACCAGCTCCCGCCCCTTCTCCCACAACTTGATGCCATTAGAAAGGCAGGAAAATACTGCCAAAGAAATCGCTGCAAAAATAGCAGTCACAAGCATGATTTCAATGAACGTAAAACCGCGACGGGTCATCCGTCCCTCCCTGTTGACGCATCCAAGGATGAAATGCCTGAAAAATAGGCCGTGCGTGAAATGCTAAAAATCTTGCCGCGATCTTCCCACGACAATACAACATCCAGTTCAAAAACAGAAAGCAACGTGCCTACAGACTTGAAATTGACACCATACTGAAACGTAATGACACGGTTGTTAATGACAACTTCTTCAGAAAGAATCCCGATATCAAAATCCTTCAACGAGCGAAAATCACGCTCAATGGTTGCAATACGACCATCGATAAGATTCGTCGCATACAAACGGACCGCAAGATGATCCTGATAATTAAGGGCAGCAAAAAAGGAACGGTATAAACCAACAAGACCGACCGAAAGAATGACAACCGTTAACATCACCTCGACAAAAGTGATGCCCGCTATTTTTCGCGAGCGCCCAGACCATGTCCTGACACTATTGCCAATTGGTAATGTCATCATCCGCCGAAGCATCATCCTTCCCTTTGGAAGAAAGATCATAATCTGAACGATGCGCCCCTGGTGAAACATACACATATGAATTCATCCAAGGATCGACAGACTCTTTTTCCAAATAAGGACCATTCCAATTCTTTGGCACCGGAACCGCCGAAGAACGTTCCCGCAGCGCTGCCAGGCCTTGATTTGTTGTCGGAAATGTTCCGTTATCAAGTTCATAAAGCTTCAACGCCGTTGCAATATTACTGAGGTCAGCCTTCGCGACCGCAATCTTGGCCTGCTCTGAACGCCCGGCCAATCGCGGAACAATCATGGCTGCCAAAGCACCGATGATGATAACCACAAGCATGATCTCAATGAGCGTAAAACCCCGGCGATAAAAATATTTGCCGAAAACCATATACCCCTCCCTGACTGATTACTGTTACTGAAAAGATCTTACCCAACGATCCTGCAGGTCCCCCAAAGACCTGATCACTGAGGGATATGCCCTGTTCAAAGCATTTTCAAAAGACTTGCCATCACGCAATTCATGGCAAAACCGGTGAAAAGCATCACGGCCATACTTTTGTATTAAAAATAGCACAACCGATAAGCTTTGGGCGTAAAAAAGAGAAACTTTTGTCGGTTCCTTCTCACCCGTGATATTCATCACATTGAATGATTCAATCGGAATATACTTACCTCCCATGACAACAGGCTTAAGGAGTGTCTGAACAACATCAGCCTTCCCGGACTCTTGAAGCTGCGCGACCCCCTCTTCAAACCATACGGGTAATGACTTCCCCTGCGCCAAATAATCCCACAACATCAAATGCGCTATCTCATGCGGCAACACCTCATCAAGAAAATTTTCCTGCCCATTGTAAGACACAACCGCATGCTCCCGAAAAAGCCGTGTATCACGGCTAGCAAACCCTTTGGACCACTGCGGTGAACCTGTGAAACGCAAATACGCATACTGATCCGGATAAAGGGTAATCACCACACGCCGATCCCATGTCCAGAAATCCTGATAACGTGCATAACCGATATCATCGGCAATACGCAAATAATATTCTTCTGCTTTATTCAACACAACACCGGCATACGGACGCTCGTCAGGCATAGTAAAACGCACCCGAAAATGAGTACTTTTCGCTTCCATAAACGGGCTGTTATCCACCACAGCCAAAGATATGCCCGCAGATGATATTAACAAGGAAGCTGCAACAATAAATATAAACATCCAACGCATATCATTAACATGTTAGAAAACCGCCAAAGCGAATTCAGGCAAACATGTCCATTTGAAAAATAGGCATCAACATCGCAAAAACTATAAAGCCAACAACAAGACCAACCAAAAGAATCAACAACGGCTCCAAAAGCGTTGTGACCATTCGCGTCGTTTCGGAAATCTCTTGTTCACACGTATCCGCAATATCACGCAATGCCGCCGAAAGCTCGCCGGATTCTTCTCCCACAGCCACTAGCTGGGCCACAATGTCCGGTATAAAAACAGAATCCCGCAGGCAATCCCCAAACGAAGCTCCTCCGGCCACACGTCCGTAACACAAAGCTAATTCCGCTCGCAGCGGCTCAAAATCCAACGTTGGAACAGCTATCTCAATTGCCTTAAGAATCGGAATGCCGCTTTCCATCAAAAGGCCCATCGTCCTGGAAAAACGCTCCAGATCTGTTTTTACCACAAAAGCCCTGAAGACAGGAAGCCCTGCCAGTGAATCCTTCATCTTGCGACGCCATAAAGGTGCCTGTGCCCACAACCTGGCCGCGATGATTCCCACAAAAACAAACACAAAGATCACGGGCCAAGCAAATCTGATCCCCCGGCTTAAACCCATTACCACCTGTGTTGGCCATGGCAATGCGGTATGCATCCCTGAAAATAGAACGGATATTTTGGGCATAACAAAACTCAAGATAAACAACACGGTCCCAAACCCGACAACAAGCATTAACGCGGGATAAATCAACGCACCGCGAACCTTCTGAAGGATCTCTTCCTGTTTTGCCTGATAGACCACCAGACTTCCCAACAGCTCCTTCAAACGACCGCTCTCTTCGCCGGCACGAACCAGCGTAACATAAACATCAGTGAACACCTGCGGATACTCTGACAAACAGGCAGAAAATGATTTTCCATTTCGTAAATTCACCACAATATCATCAAGCACACCTGGAAAACCAGCCGCTTTTGTTTGCCGCGATAACATTTCCAATGAACGCAATAAAGGTACTCCTGATTTTAAAAGCCGAACAAGCTGTCGCGTAAAGGCATGCACAACCTTTGGTTTAACCGGACGTAAACGCACAGGTCCTGCCGACATCGCCGAATCTCTTTCCTCAACATGAACCGGCAACAACCCAAGACGGGCAATGGCATCGACAGCTTCATCCACATCCCGGGCTGAAACCTCTCCCGTGACTGTTTCAGCATTATCTTTCTTAGCCTTATATGAGAAGAGCGGCATAATAATCAACCCTGATTTCAACTTTTAAATGAAAAATGCGGATTAAACCTCTCTCATGGTCACATTCATGACCTCAACCGGGGTAGTTATCCCCGCAGCAACATTTTTCCAGCCATCCTGACGAAGTGTCCTCATTCCCTGTTCAAGGGCAATGCGCTTGATCTCCTCAGCACGAGGCTTTTGCAGAATGGCGGCGCAAACGTGTTCGTCCAGCTCCAGGATCTCATAGATGGCCGTTCGCCCGTAATAACCAGTATTGTTGCATTGATCACACCCCCGACCTCGCCATATTTTAACTTCCGACACAGCCGACACACCCAAGCTTGCGGCAATCTCCTCACGGATATCTAAAAGCGGCGACGCGTCCTCTTCCTTGCAATGAGGACAAATAACCCGAACCAGACGCTGCGCCACAAAAGCCTGGACGCTTGATGCCACCAGATACGGTTCAACCCCCATATCCACCAGGCGCGTCACAGCGCTGGCAGCATCATTGGTGTGCAGGGACGAAAGCACCAGATGCCCTGTCAAAGCTGTTCGGATCGCAATATTTGCCGTTTCCGTATCTCTCACCTCACCCACCATTAGGATATCAGGGTCATGCCGCAAAATACTCCTCAAACCCTGGGCAAAACTGAAATTCACATCCGTATTGATCTGGATCTGCGTGATACCATCCATCTCATATTCCACCGGATCTTCTATCGTTATAATCTTGCGATGAGGATCATTGATCTCGTTCAAGCAGGCATACAACGTTGTCGTTTTGCCGCTCCCTGTCGGCCCGGTAACAAAAATAACACCATGCGGCCTCCTGACAAGATCGCGAAAGCGATGTGCATTGTCAGCATTGAACCCAAGCTTCTCAAGATTCAGCAACTCTGATGTTGTTGGAAGAAGGCGGATAACCATGCTTTCGCCATGCAGGGCAGGTATCGTAGAAACACGCAAATCAAGCGCCTGTTCACCCACACGCACCACCGCACTGCCATCCAAAGGCTTTCGCTTCTCTGTTATACTGAGATTGGCCATGATCTTGATACGTGAAATAATCGCTGCCAGGAAATGCCGCGCCTCGGTCGGTAAATTGGCATCAATCAACGTCCCGTCAATGCGGTAACGAAACCGCACTTTATGACGATACGGTTCAATATGAATATCCGTGGCACGTTTCTGATACGCTTCAAGGATGATCTGGTTCACCAGCTTTGTAACCGTTGGATCTTCCGTCTGTCGCTCGATATCCTCCAAAGCCACACCATCAGAAGAACCATCCTTCCGGAAACGCTTTGGCTCTTTGGTCATGATCCGATCGATCGTATCAGATGCGAATCCGTAATACTTTTTCAACGCCTCATCAATATCCCAGGCACTGGCCAGCACTTGTTTTGGCTCAAGGCCAAGGTGAGCCCGTATATCATCCTGGCTGTAAATATCCAAAGGTTCGGCAACCGCAATTGTCAACTTATTGCCATCAATCGCAACCGGCATAAACTGATAATACGAAGCAAACTTCACCGGAACGCGTTCAATAACATTCTTGTCAACACCCAGCAATTTCAAATTAATGGTCTCAATATGAAAATAATCGGCCAGCGCTTTCAGGACTTCATTCGATTTCAATACACCGGTGCGGACAAGGAATACCGTCAGTTTAACAGCCTCACGGGATGCTTCAGCCGTATAGCGGGCCAACCCTTGCTCATCGAGAAACCCCGACTTGAGCAAAGCTTCACCCACCGCCTTGTTGATATTTGTTTTAAGCATATACAACCCAAATGTATTTCTTGGAAATACTGCGCAAGATCAAATGAATTTCGAAGCAGCCCTGGCAGGAAACATGCCTAAATCCTTGGAGCCTTGCCGATCATATAGAAATCCGGAGACTCCAGCTGGTCAAAGTCACCCGCAAGGATACGCTCACAGGCTTCGATATTATCTTCCAAATGGACATACTCGCCTTTTTTGCCCGTAAAAACTTCAGAAACAGCAAACGGCTGTGTCATGAAATTATACAGCTTTTCTGCACGTTTATACACCAACTGGTCCGTCTTGCTTAATTCTTCAAGGCCAATAACCGCCACAATACGTTTTAACGCATTATGTTTATTAAAATGCTGAATAACTTCCTGCGAAATATTAAAGTGCCTGTAGCCGACAACCACAGGATCCAGGTTGGCGCAGGAACTCTGCAATGGGTCAATCGCCGGGTACATGCCTCGCTGGACAAGATCACGCGAAAGGACAATATTCCCATCCAACGTTGAAAATATCGCGACAACCGCCGGGTCTGTCATATCATCTGCCGGAACATAAACCGCCTGCATCGCTGTAATAGATCCGCCCCCATCAACAGAGCGGATACGTTCCTGAACCGCATTGACCTCTGAGGCCATGGTCGGCTGATAACCGGTTTCGGCCGGAACACGCCCAAGAATGGTCGAAACCTCCTGTCCACCTTGAACAAAACGATAAAGATTGTCCATGAACAACAAAACATCCTTATTCTTGGCCACAAGATATTCAGCCATGGTCAATCCTGTATTAACAACCTCGGCACGCGTACCAGGCGGCTGATCCATCTGTCCAAACGCCAACATGACTTTATGCAAAAGCCCACTTTCATGAAGTTCATAATAAAGTTCATTCCCCTCACGGATACGCTCCCCGATCCCTGTAAAAACACAAGCACCGCCGTGAGCCTTGACAATATTATTGATCAGCTCAAGAATGATAACGGTCTTGCCGCAACCGGCACCTCCAATAACCCCTGTACGGCTTCCTTTTACAAGAGGATATAACAAATCAACATACTTGATGCCTGTTTCAAGAAGTTCCGGAATCTCTCTCTTCTTGCTCTTAAGATCAAAGGTAACTTCCTTGATCGGCTGACGTATGGGAATCATATTCGGACAATTCTCGAAAGGCCCTCCATTATCAAGCGGACGCCCGCTGGTATCCATAACACGACCAAAACAACCGTCACCGATCGGCACGGCGATCGGCTGATATGTGCAGTAACACGGTGCATTTTGTTGCAAACTTAAAGTTTCCTGAAGTGCCACACAACGCACCAAGCTATGCCCCAAATGCTCGGCACACTGAAGCACGACCCGTTTACTGTCATAAGTCCATGTTTCGATGCAATCATAAACGGCAGGCGATCTTTCCCCGTCATAAAATCTGACATCAACCACTGGCCCCTGAACCGAAGCAATGCGCCCCGATGGCTTGCGTTCAGTTGTCGGAGTAACGTTGTTTGCCACTGTTGTCCGAGCTGTATCCTGCATAATTTCCTCTTTCAACCAAGCTAACGTTTGGTCATCAACCTCGACGAGAATGTCTCGCGGAGGCTCTTGTCGATATCCCCTTTGCGGGCCTTGCGCCACTTGAGCTTTACGTTCGCAGCATCCTTCTTAACATTCATCAAACTTGTATCCAACTGCTGCGACTGCGCTGCAACAGCCGCGATGCTTGTGTCCAACATCACTTCATAAATTTTGGACGAAGTCCACAACCCCGCTAAATACCCAATAATGTCCAAAGGATCTGACTCCTGAATAACCTTATTGAATTGCTCAACTGTCTGCGTTTGCTTCTGAAAAATAAAATCAGCTGGTAAAAGCTTCACAACCTTCGCCCTGACAGTCTGCAGGTCCTTAGGCCATGGATACACCACCATAACCTTGCCGAACGTATCATTCATAACCTGCTCAACAAGAAAATCCTTGAGCTCGACCGCAACCCTATACATTCCTTTTTCCGCAATCTCCTCGAATGTTTTCTCATTCTTTATACCCAACATTTCAAGCTTCATAACACCTTTTCGTCCAACGGTCACAAATTTGGCATTAGGATAACGATCACGCTCTTCAAGAGCACGAACAACCACTTTGTTATTCAAATCACCGATAAAGCCTTCTTCCGTCGTAACAAGCACAATGCAAACATTGGGATTACTGTTGGACACCAAGGGATGCAACACATCAACCGTTTCAAGCAAACGAAAAAATTCGGCAAAAGATTCTCCAAACCGCTGAAACCCCCCGCGTTTGGCAAATAAATCATGAAATTTCATATCAGCGATGTCTTTTAAGACCTGAACAAGCTCGACCAGATCCCGGACATCTAGAAATTCTCTTTTAACCTTATTGGCCTTACCCATAAAAACCTTTGAACCTGTATTTCTGAATAAGAAGCTATTATGCCGGTTAACCCCCAGCTTCTTCTTAACAAGATGCTGCAAAAACCTGCCTGATTCACCCTGACAACATTTTATGCAAACACATTCAATATTTAATCAAGACAACTGCAGAATCATGTTTTCAGGATTCACGGCAAATAACCGTCACATACAACTATTTCTGGTAAGACTTTTCAACTTCCGCCTTAAGCTGCAAGGCAGCATCTTTTACAGCTGTTTTAACACTTCCATCAAGTAATAAACTACCGAACTGGATGATCACACCGCATACATGTCCACCGTCAACCTTCGAAACAAGGACAATATCACGTCCTGTCTTTGATTTAATGATCTCAGAAAAACGCTTGAGTCCCGCATCAGATATCCCGCATGATGTGACAACTTCAGCCTTTTTGATATCAAGACTGATCTTGGACATGTCCACATTCTTCAGCTGTTCAGCGAACTCATCAACAAGGTCATTTTCGAGCGCTGATTTTGCCCGCACTGTCAGGACGCTGCCAATGATGCTCACCGCATGATCAATGATCTTAAGCTCCATCTGCTTTTCAATATCCCGACGAATCCCATCGGCCGCATTCTGCGCCTTTACAATAATTTCTTCAGCATCCGTGCGCGCTTTATTCACCAGTTCTTCCCTGTGTTTATTCGCCTCCGCTTCCAACTCCAATTTCATTTTCTGCTCTATCTGATCAAGCTCCTTCTTGCGGGCCGACAATTCATCATCCGCCTGTTTAATCTTGCGGTTCAATTCCGTCTCCTTGGCCCGCGCCGCCTCTGCATCACGATCCAAACGCTGCTTGGCACCTTCCACGCTGGAGATAAAAACACGGTGCAAGGTAAAAATGATCGCCCCCGATATGATTGCCGTCAGGAACAAAAATTGAATGATTAATCCAACCGTCATGTGAAAACTCCTTTTTTAGTCTGAGAAAACACGAAAGAACAATGCCAACATCGAAAAAGAAACAATCATAACCGCCAGCAACTGCAGACAAACAGCCATCTGCAATCTAGCACTTTTTGAAGGATATTGGCCAATATGATTAATCAACCTTGTCCCCAAGACCGCGACGGCCACGCAAGGCACCGTCACAACCACCAGAACAACGCCGATGAATTTTAATCCTTCATTCCAAAACTGAAAGCTGTCCATCGTTTATTTTACCGAAAAAAGTTGAAAGATAATCAGGATCGAAACAATCGAGATCGCTTCAACAAAAACAAGCATAATGGCCATGCCCATGAACACCTTCGATGCCGCTGAAGGGTTTCGTGCCAGCGCCTTGATCACGGCGTACCCCAAGATTGAAATAACCACTGACGGCCCCAGCACCGCAATGAACATAACAATCAGGATAATAAATGTTTCTGCTAACATGCCAGTCCTTCCGGATTATTCTCCAACAACGTTATCCTGTGATTTTTCTTCAATGATCACATTACATTCATTCGCAAAGAACCTTACAACCCCGCCCTTAACCACAACGCGCTTGTCAAAATCAATCAATAATTCACCTGCCACAATGCCTATGAGCGGATAATGATACGCTAACAGCTCATACTCACCACGATCGCCGCTGATAAAAAGACTTTGAATCTCTCCTTCAAAAATCAACTGTTTTGCGCTCATCACCACACAACGAAACTTGCCCGTATATCCTGACGCCATGACGTTTACTCCAAATTCATACTGGACTTGACCGTCTGGGAAATAAGCGCCAGCAATCCCTTAATAACCTCATCCATCAATTTCTCAATTTCAGCATCAAGCTTGCGTCGTTCACGTAAAAGAGTCATCAGTTCAGGAGCATTCTTGCGTGTATACTCCAGGCACTGTGCTTGAAAAGCATTCACATGCTCAATCGTAGAATCGTTCAAATATTTCTTGTTGAAAGCATAGAAAATAAGAACCTGCATCTCCTGACAGACGGGAGCATCTTTATTCTGACGTAAAAGCGCTGTCAGGATTGCTCCGCGTTTTAATTTTTGTTTCATATCCTCGGACTGGCCTGAAGTCTTTAATTTCGACAAACGTAAAAGCTCGCGATACTGGAGATATTCCAAACGCAAAGGACCAGACAATGACTTGATTGCATGCCACTGCACTTTTGACCCAACACGTGAAACAGATAACCCAAGATCAAGCGCCGGTTTTTGTCCCTCTCCAAAAAGCTGTGAACTCAAATAAATCTGTCCGTCAGTCATGGAAACAAGGTTGGACGGAACAAACGCGGTCAGATCACCTTCAAGAATCTCGACAATAGGAAAGAAAGTCATTGACCCGCCGCCTTTTTCCTTGCTCAAATAACATGAACGTTCGATCATCTTGGAATGCAGGTAAAAAATATCACCTGGATAAGAATCTCGTCCCGGTGGCCGTCCCAACAAAAGGGAGATTTCACGATAACACCACGCATGTTTGGTAAAATCATCAAACCCGATAAATACATCCATTCCCTGCTTCATGAAGAATTCACCCAAAGAACACGCCACATACGGAGAAAGATATTGTTGTCCAGGCGTAGAAGATGCCGCAGCCGAAACGATCATGCTGTATTCAAAACAACCATGATCCTTAAAGAGCTGTACCACCTTTGCCATCGACGCACGTGCTTTTCCTATCGAACAGTAAATACATATAACACCGCTGCCTTTCTGATTGATAATAGTATCTGTCACAAAGGTCGTCTTCCCTGTCATTTTGTCACCAAGAATAAGCTCGCGCTGCCCGCGGCCAATAGGAATCATGGCATCAAGAACCTTAACACCTGTCTCCATGGTTTTGACAAGGGGCTGGCGATCCAATATCGGGGGTGATTCAGGGAAGATCGGAAACATGGCATCAGATTCAATCGGACCCAATCCATCCAAGGGCTCTCCCAATGGATTGACAATACGTCCTACAAAGTTCTTGCCGACAGGGGTTACCAAGGGCTCAATAGAGGCAACAGCTTCGGAGCCTGTGCGGATCTTTTCCGCTTCTTTCAAAACAAGAACCTGAGCCTCGTCTTCTGTAAACCCTACGACCATCCCCAGGGTGCCATATCCAAAACGGATCAACTGCCCGTTGATACAGTTACTAAAGCCTGTAACAATAACAATACAACCCCTGATGGCCTTTACAACGCCGACTTCAGTATACTGCAGCTTTATGCTCATAATTCTCCTGGCTTCCATTAACCCGCAATACTAATATACTGAATACGGGTTCAACCTCAGCTTATTCTAAACATAAGATTGCACAACAATACCTGCTGAAAAAAATCTTTCCGTGCAAAGCCTTCATCTGAACAACAAAAACAAAGCACCCTCAGTCATTAATCCTGGGACTCATCCTTCTTGTTGCCATATTTAATATCTTCCTGCTTCTTTTCTTTTGAAGAACGCAAAAACCACGTAACAAAATGGATCACAGTAAAAAACGCCAGAAAAAGCATGATCGACCCGATCAACTTCCATGCCGCATTTACAGTTGGTTTCTTGTCAAATATGGCATCTGATACTTTAGCTAAAGATTTGAGCGCCTGCATCTTTTTCATGACATTCTTAATTTTGCTCTTTTCAAGATCCGCACGAAACCTTTCCAAAAGCTTTTCAATCGCATCCAGGTCTTTCTTGGCTTGTTCAAACCGAGCCAAATCAATACGGTACGCTCCTATGTGCTGCTGGATATCCGGTTGATCCATGGCTTGGAGAGCATCAATCAAATCAAGATTGTTAACAATGTCAACATACAATGCTTTAGCTGTCTCTATAAAAGGAGACCTTTGAAGACTGTCCATCGCGTATTTGGCATGCGAGCGCACATAACTAAGTTCGTTGTCAGGAATATTCCAAACATCCTCTATTGTAATGGAAATTCTTCTTTTCTCTTTTGGAGCAAAATCATCTTCTTTAAAAAGAAACGGTTGTTCCTTTTTTTCATCATAGCGTACTTCATAGCCTTTTCTATCAACAATGTA
>JAZDPD010000106.1:0-13899 GCA_043798045.1 Candidatus Omnitrophota bacterium
TTTCAATAGAAAGTGGTAATGCGGGTTGAACCCGGGCCTTTTCCGGATAAGAAATTGTAGAAGGCCAATTCGAAGGCGAATGCACTTTTTTGTGCAAGCGCTTGTGTCGAAAAACAGCCCGTAATGCACAATTCGGGTTTAATCTAATATTTAATGACTTGGCACGCCAGATTACATGTTATTTAACTCATTCCAATTTGTCCTGTTTTTCTTCATTGTATATAGCCTTTATTTGGTGTTAAAGCATCGGTGGCAGAACTGGATGCTTCTGGTGGCCAGTTGTATTTTCTACGCTTCGTGGGACTGGCGGTTTTTATTCCTTTTGTTTGCGAGCATCAGTGTTGATTTCTTTTGTGCCACGAAGATCCATGCATCAGGGGATGATAAGGTCAGGAAGAAATTCCTGGTCCTGAGTTTGGCGGCCAACTTATCGATCCTGGCTTTTTTCAAATATTTTAATTTCTTTACACTGAGCCTGCAGTCTTTATTGACGCATGTTGGCATTAATCTGCCGATCCATGCATTGAACATCATCCTGCCGTTGGGTATATCGTTTTATACGTTTGAAGCCATGAGTTATGTATGGGATGTTTATCGTCACAAGATGAAGCCGATCAGGCATTATTCTGACTATGCCTTGTTTGTGACGTATTTTCCTCATCTTATTGCAGGGCCCATCATGAGGGCCAAGGATCTTTTGCCCCAGATCTGTTTTCCAAGGAAATTGACGCGGGGTATGGTTGCCGAGGGCGTGTATCTTGTTTTGTGGGGGATGTTCGAGAAGATTTTTATTGCGGATAATCTGGCTAATATAGTTAATCCTGTTTTTGCCGGGGATGCGCCTTATCACGGTGCAGCGGTGCTCCTGGCTTTATATGCATTTGCTTTTCAGATATTCTGTGATTTTGATGGTTATTCCAATATAGCCAGAGGGCTGGGGCGGCTGATGGGTTTTGATATTATGTTTAATTTCAACCTTCCCTATTTTGCGACTAATCCGCGTGAATTCTGGCAAAGGTGGCATATCAGCCTGTCAACCTGGCTGAGGGATTATCTGTATATTCCTTTAGGTGGGAATAAGAACGGGCAAGGCTCGATGTACAGGAATATGTTGATAACAATGTTGTTGGGCGGGTTGTGGCATGGGGCTTCCTGGACGTTTGTGATATGGGGAGCGTATCAGGGCGTTCTTCTGGTTATTCATCGATTTGTTTCATCATGTTTCGCCGGTGTTTTTCCGGTATCGGGAAGCATTATGCGCCGGGTCTGGCATGCGGTCAGGATCCTGTTGTTTTTTCATGTTGTTTGTCTGGGCTGGTTGTTTTTCAGGGCGAAGTCATTTACCCAGATTGGTCAAATGATGGAAGCCTTGCTTCATATTTTTCATCCTTTTCAGGGAATGTCCCTGCTTGTTGGCGGGATTCAGTTGTTTATGATCCTTTTGTTGTTGCTTATGATGCAGGTTTTTCAGTTTCTCAAGAAGGATCTGCTGTTTGTTTTAAAAGAGCATTGGCTATGGCAGGGAATTGTTTATTCAGTGATAATTATTTCAATCATGGTCTTTGGAGCCAACAGTGGCAAAGAATTCATTTATTTCCAGTTTTAATCATAAAGAAGTTTTCGATTTCCTGAAGTGGATTCGGCCTTTTGTGGTTGTCGTGGTTGTGTTGGGAGCCGTATCGTTTTGGGTTTTGGGGGTTGCTGATGTTGCCCAGGAGGGAACCAAGCAGGTTGTGCGATTAAAGAGGCTCTGGGCCAGGGACACCCGGGTTTCCCGTCAGGCGCAGGGGAAAGGGGTTGTTTTGTTTCTGGGGAACAGCAAGGTTTGTGCCGGGATCATCCCCGCGGTTTTTGATCGTGTGAATGAAGGCAGGTTTTTTTCATACAATTTGGCCTTGCCGGCTTTGCCGTTAGCGCCGCATTATTTTCTTTTAAAAGATTACCTTCAGCATAATCCTGCGCCCAAGTACATTGTGATGGCTTTATCTCCAGGTGGTCTTGACCATGAGCTGGTACCGTATTATGCGCTTCTTAATGCCGGTCTTGGGGAGGTTATTAGTTATTCTATTTTGAGAAAAGATGTGGATATTCTGGTTAACTATTTGTTCCCGTTGAGATTTTATTGGCCCGAGGTTCAACGGTACGTCATCGGGAAGGCTGTTACTTTATTCAAAATTAATCAGGAGCGTTCGCGTCAGCAATATGTGGAAGCGGCGCGCAAGGAAGAAACATTTCGTCATGATTGGGATCGGGTGTATCAGTTAAGGTATTCATATTTTGAAAAGACATCCGGGGACAGAGCGGCGTTATTAAAAGACAACAGGGGATATTATTATATCGCTGAACAAGCGGTTGTCGGGGGTGCGTTGGCGGATGATTATGCGCCGCCACAGGTTAAATCAGCTCCAGTTATTAAAGTGCCGGCATTCAAGGCCGTAAGCCAGGCACAAGACATTAGCGGGAATGACCCGTTTATCAAGAAATTCTTTGATCTTGCCTTGAAAAGAAACATCAAGGTTATCCTGATATCGGATTATGCGATCAAATTACGCTCAGCGCCTGCCATTGCTGCAACGGTGACTGTCCCTGATACATGGAGAATGTTAAAGGAGAAGTATCGGAATGTCAGGTTTGCTGGCTTTACGCCGCGCTACTATGAGCCAGGCTATTTTTCTGATCCTGTGCATGCCAATTCTCAGGGAGCGGTCCGGTATACCCTGGAGATCGCAAATGAATTTAAAAAGATCATTTATAATGATGTGCCTTAAAAGATTATTGGGAGGGTTCTTTCGGTGAGCCCTTTTTATTTTACCTTCGTAAACTTCATGCTATAATTCCGCCTATGGAAAAAATCACGGATATTCTTCAGACAGAACCGCGGACATTTTCGATTGAGATATTTCCTCCCAAGACGGAAAAAGGCATGGCCTCCTTGCAGGAGACATTGGCTGTTTTGGCCCGCCTAAAACCTGATTTTGTGTCCGTTACTTACGGGGCCGGCGGTTCCAGCCGTGATACGACGCTTAATATTGTCCGCATGGTTCAGGAAAAATACCATTTGCTGGCCATGCATCATTTCACCTGCGTTATTCATACGCGCACGCAGATCAAGGCCATCCTGGACCAGCTTAAAGCCTGTGATGTGCGCAATATCCTGGCGTTGCGCGGGGATGCCCCCAAAGATAATCCGGACTGGATCCCGGGGCCGGAGAATTTCAAATTCAGTTGTGAACTGGTGGCATTTATCCGGGAGCATTATGGCGATTTCTTTTCGGTGGGGGTTGCCGGGTTCCCTGAAGGGCATCCGTTGGCACCCGACCGTACTTTTGATGCCGATATTCTGAAAAAGAAGATGGATGCTGGCGGCGAATTTATCATGACGCAGTTGTTTTTTGATAATCAGGAGTATTTTGATTATGTGAAGCGTTTGCGCGCAGTGGGTGTCAAGGCGCGTGTCATCCCGGGTATTTTGCCGATTACCAATTATGAAAGCGCTGTGAATTTCTGCGCAGGTTGCGGGGCGTCTGTGCCTCAAAGAGTCCACGATATTTTCAAGCCCATTTCCGATGATAAAGAGAAGACGTTAGAGGCAGGCATTCGTTTCGCGGTGGATCAATGCCAGGAACTTCTGGCAGGTGGTGCGCCGGGGCTTCATCTTTATACACTCAACAGGGCCGAGCCAGTCAAGACGATCCTTGAAGCGCTGTGTTCATAAACCCCTTTCATGCCGCCGCCTGTCGAAGCTGACAAAGGCGTGTGTGCCCTAGGTCTATGCAGCCCAAAAATGTTGTTTTGGATATTGTCAAAGGAATGGCCATTTTACTTGTGGTGGCCGGGCATGTGATTCAGCGCAGCATGGTAGTGGAGGGGCAGGATTATTTTTTAAACCCTCTCTTTAAGTGCATTTATATGTTTCATATGCCTGTTTTCTTTTTTATCAGCGGGTTTTTGATGGCGCAAAGTCTTAAGAAAAGAAGCCTGGCTGAAATATTGAAGTTGCGCGCAGGTGGGTTGTTGGTGCCGTTTCTCTCCTGGGGATTGCTAGGGATGGGGACGGTTTTTGTCTTAAGCGGGGGGCATTTGAATGGACGCGGTATTGTTGATTTCTTCATGGATCCGGCGCAGCTGCCGGTTTGGTTCATCTGGTTTTTGTGGACGTTGTTTGTTTCAAGCTTTCTTCTCCTTGTTTCTGTCTTTCTGGAGAGATGGCTTGGGAAATTTTCTTTTGTTGCTGTTTTTCTCGTGCTTTTGGCCATGCCGCTAAACAGCTTCCTGTCTTTTTATTATGTGAAATGGTTTTATTTGTTTTATCTTGCCGGGTATATAGTGTCTGTTCACGGGGAATCCTGGGTACGTGCCTTGAATAATCGGGTTGTATTTGTAGCGGTTGTTCTTGCGTTTGCTTTTTTGGCTCTTCATTGGACCTTCAATGATTATATCTATATTAATCAGATGCGTGTTGGGTTTACGGATGGGCAAGAGGTGCTGAGAATCATTTATCGGTATGCGGCAGGTTTTTTGGGAATTGCTGTTTTGTTTTTTATGGCCCGGTATCTGTCCGGGAAGGCGGCAGGGCGTCTGTTGGCTCTTTTGGGTGTCTATTCTTTGGATATTTATCTGGTTCAACGCTATCTTGTGGAGGGGGTATATCCAAAGATTTTGTCATGGGTGCCGTTGCGTTCTGATTTTAACGGGCCTTTCTTTTTGGCTGTTGTGGTGCCTGTGCTGACGGTGTTGTTGGCGATGGCGTGTTTGTTTCTTTCCCGTTTTCTTATTAGAAGAAACATTTGGTTAAATAAATTATTGTTAGGTAACAGGGTCTGAAAGGGTGCTATGAACGAACCGTTATCCCAGTTCTATGACAGGGTGGCATTAAAGCGCGATGATTATCGTCGATCTCACCGTTATTATTACGGGCTGCTCTCCAGGCAGTACCGTTATTTTATACCTGAGGGCCGGCGCGTTTTGGAGGTTGGTTGCGGTACGGGTGATCTGCTGGATGCCCTCAAGCCTTCTGTCGGGGTTGGGGTTGACCTTAGCCTTAAAATGGTTGAGGCGGCACGCGCGAAATATCCCAAACTGCGTTTTGAGTCGGGGTCTGTTGAAGCGTTAAAGGATACAGGCACATTTGATTATATTATCCTGGCGGGTGTTTTGGGTGAAGCACAGGATGTTCAGGGCCTTTTTCAGTCATTGAAACAGTTTTGCACACCGGATACCCGCATTGTCATCGAGTATTACAGTTATTTCTGGCAGAATGTCCTGCGCGGCGTTGAGAAACTGGGTTTGAAGATGCCCCAGCCCGAGCAGAACTGGCTGACGGCGGTGGATATAGAGAATTTTCTGAAATTGGCCGGGTACGAGCCGATCAAGCGGGAGCGCATGATGCTCTGCCCTGTAAATTTGTGGATACTAAGTGGCTTCATCAACCGGTATGTGGCCAAACTTCCGTTTCTTAATGCCCTGACGCTCAATCATTTTATGGTGGCCCGGCCTTTGTTCGAGGCTCAGGCGGAGTATTCTGTATCGATTCTGGTGCCGTGCCGCAATGAAAAAGGCAATATTGAAGCTGCGATTACGCGCACGCCGGTATTTGGCAAGAGCCAGGAATTTCTTTTTGTGGAAGGTCATTCCAAAGACGGGACGTATGAGGAGGTTGAGCGGGTGATGAAGAAATATCCTCACAAGAACATTCGTCTTTTCAAACAGCCGGGTAAGGGCAAGGGCGATGCGGTGCGTTTCGGTTTTTCCCAGGCCACGGGGGATATTTTGATGATCCTGGATGCTGATCTGACGGTTATGCCTGAGGATATGCCCAAGTTTTATGAGGCGATCCGTTTAGACAAGGGTGAATTCATCAATGGCTGCCGGCTCGTTTATCCTTTGGAAAAAGAAGCGATGCGTTTTTTGAACCTTGTGGCCAACAAGCTTTTTGGCGTGTTTTTCTCATGGCTTCTGGGGCAGAGGTTTAAGGATACGCTTTGCGGCACCAAAGTCATGTTTCGCCGGCATTATCTGGAACTGGCGGCTAACCGGCATTATTTCGGTGATTTTGATCCTTTTGGCGATTATGACCTTATTTTTGGTGCGGTGAAATTAAATCTGAAAGTGATCGAATTGCCTATCCGATACAAGAGCCGTAGTTATGGTGAAACGCAGATCCAGCGTTTTCGGCATGGTCTTTTGCTGGCCAGGATGTGCCTGTTTGCCATGAAGAAAGTTAAATTCATATGAAGTTTTCACGTCAGGTGCTCATTTGGTGTGTGGCGGCGGGGATTTTTCTTTTTGGACTGGTTCAGGGATTTTCCGTGGCCGTGCGCAAGCCTTTGTGGACGGATGAGATTTATTCCCAGATTTCAAGTGTTGAGGGGAAGGATTTGCT
Organism: Candidatus Omnitrophota bacterium; assembly: GCA_043798045.1. Lineage (GTDB taxonomy): Bacteria > Omnitrophota > Gorgyraeia > Zapsychrales > Fredricksoniimonadaceae > Fredricksoniimonas. Next base: position 6,383 of record JAZDPD010000106.1, read on the forward strand.
GACAATGTGGCGCGGGGGTATTCGGGAAGGGAATAATGCGCCGCTTTTTTATACAATCCAGAAGGTGATTTGCCAGGCAACGGGTTTTAAGGGCGGAGATTTGTGGCATAAGCATGATCTGACATCCATGATCGTTTTACGTGTGGCGCCGGTTATTTTCATGTCGTTGGCGCTGGCTTTTATTTTCTGGTTTTTTGCGCGCACCGGTTCTTTGGTCATGGGTGCGGCGGCTTTATTCATGGCGATGGCTACCTATCTGGTTTGGGCGTATTGGGCGGAAGCCAGGCCCTATGCCATGCTTTATGCGCTCACAGCACTGCAGGCCGTTGTTTTGATGCAGGCGCTTTGTTCCAGGGATCTGTCACGGGGGTGGCGATCAGCGGCTTGTGTTCATATTATCCTGGCATTCACATCTCCTTTGAGCGTTATTCAGGTGGGCGCTTCAGCCCTTGTGTTGTGGTTGGCCGGATACCGGAAGTTTGTGCCGCTGATGCTTACAGTCGTTGTACCGTTGGCACTGGGATTCTGGTATCATTTTTCATATACAGAACATTATTCGTTTTGGTTCACGCCTTACGGACAGCCTTTGGCGCTGGTCAAGTCAGCACTTCCGGAATCCCGCCTGATTTTCTTGATGGCAGCGCCGTTGATTTTATGGACAGGCGTTAAGCGATCCGGCAAGAATGTTGATCCGGGTATTTGGCTGTTTTTGGGATGGGTTTGGTTGACGATCCTGGGGTATGGGGTTTTTCTGACGTACCTTTGGTTGAAGCAAAAACCGCATGTTGGTTTTGAGGTTTCAAACCGTTATATGATGGCATTGGCGCCCATTGGGGTTGTTGCCGTCATGTTTTTATTCATGGAGCTTTATAAACGTGCTGCAAGCATTTGGGCACGAGGCTTTCTTTGGTTGATCATGGCGATTCTTGTCTTGCCCCGTTTGGTGAAGGTCTTTCGCTGGGCGTCTTTTCTTAACTGATTTTATGTCCATTTTTGTTGACATTTAATAGAGAGTGTTTATAATTGTTCATTAAATGAACGTTATTGGGTAATTTACCTCAAGTCATTGTATTTAATAGGCTTTCATTTCTTATGGATGAACGTGAATTCGAATTGATCAATATCATTGGCGGGGAGCTTGGGGCTAATCAGCGCGATATTTCCCGCCAGATGGAGCTTTCCTTGGGGATGACCAATATGCTCATCCGTCGCCTTCTTTCCAAGGGCTACATCCGCATCCAGCAGCTTAACAAGAAAAAAGTCGAATATATCCTGACACCTCAAGGCTTTGCAGAGAAAATGCGCAAGTCAGTGCATTACACGATGAAAACCATCCATTCCATCGGACTTATCAAGCGGCGTTTGAGTGATGTTCTGGTTAAAGCTTATGGGGATGGGCATCGGAAGTATTATATCCTTGGGTCATCTGATCTGGCCGGACTTATTGAGATTGTTCTGAAAGATAAACTGAAGTCGGGGTATGAGGTGGTTCATGTGGATCAGATTGCTCCGGCTATGGCAGACGGGGTGGTTCTTTTATGCCGCGAGAATGCGGGAGTACCGTTGGATGGTCTTGTTGTCATTGATTTGATCAATGCGCTGGCTAATGATGCTTCATTTATTGAAAAGCGCGTGCTGGTTGAAGGTGCGGCACCTATCCAGGGGATTTAAGGAAACAGGGAAATTTAAATGAAAAAAGTTTTTATTGCCACCACAACATTCGGCGAGGATGATCCTTCCGTGCTGGAGGCGCTTAAAGCCGCAGGGTGGTCGTATGTGCTTAATCCTTACCATCGGCGATTAAGCGATCTTGAGATCAAGGATGTTGTTTCAAAAGGTGAATTTCAAGGTTTGCTGGCCGGACTGGAGACATTGAATAAAGAGATCCTTTCCGCGGCCAGGGGCTTAAGCATTATTTCGCGTGTGGGTGTGGGCATGGACAATGTTGACCAGATAGCGGCCAAGGCCCTGGGGATACAGGTTTTTAATACACCGGGAGTTTTGACTGATTCTGTTGCTGAATTGACCTTGGGGTTGATGCTGGCCGCGTTACGCAAGATCGCTTGGATGGATCGCAAGATGCGTGCCGGTCAGTGGGAAAAGCGCATGGGGGCCTTGTTAAAAGGAAAGACGGTCGGGATTATCGGATTTGGTGCCATTGGGCAGCGTGTGGCGGATCTTTGCCTGGCGTTTGGGGCTGAAGTTATTTTTACGGACGTGCGCAGCGTTCAAAAGCAAGGGGCGCGCCAGGTTGTTTTTGAGGGTTTGATTAAATCGGCGGATATTATTTCCCTGCATTCATCAGGTAAGGAATGTTTGATTGAAAGCGTTCAAATCGCACAGATGAAACAAGGTGTTGTGATTATCAATACGGCCAGGGGGGCTTTGATCGATGAGGCGGCGTTACTCAAAGGATTGTCTACAGGAAAGATCGGTTGTGCGGCACTGGATGTGTTTGAAAGGGAGCCTTACCAGGGAAAACTGCTTGAGCAGGAGAATGTTGTTTTGACAGCGCATATCGGTTCTTATGCCAAAGAAGCGCGTGTGGTGATGGAGAAAATGGCGGTGGAGAACTTGATCAAGGGCTTTGGAGATAAGAATTGAAAGACCGCATGGAATTCCTTTCACATGTGATCAGTGAAGAAACGCCATTGTATGGTGGCAAGAAGGGTCTTTCTTTTAAAAAGATCAAGAAGATCGACGCTGGGGATTCGTGTAATCAAATGTGCTGGACGATGGGTAATCACGCGGGGACGCATGTGGATGCTCCGCGTCATTTTATCTCCCGTGGCAAGACGATTGATCAGGTGGATGCCGCCGGGTGGTTTTTTCAAAAGATCTCATTGAGTGTCATTCCAGCGGTTAAGCCTGGACAGCTCATTGGTCCTGAGGATTTGAAAGGGCTGCGCGGTGATCCAGAAATGCTTCTGATAAAAACCGGCTTTGAGCGTTTTCGGAACAAGGATATTTACTGGAAGAGTTCTCCCGGGCTTCATCCGGACCTTGCCGGCTGGCTGAAGAAAGAATGTCCGGGGATCTCTGCCATTGGGATGGACATTATTTCGGTGTCAAGTCTTTGTGACCGAGAGCTTGGGCGTAAGGCTCATCGCGAATTCCTTCGGCGCGGCATTCTCCTGGTGGAAGATATGAAGCTTGTCAACTTAAGGAAGGCTCCTGTCAAGGTTGTGGTGGCGCCTTTGCGTGTGAAAGAGGGAGATGCTTCTCCTTGTTCTGTCTTTGCGTGGAGTCGTTCATGAAGATTAATCAATTGATGTCAGAATACAGTGCGTTTATTTTTGATTTTGATGGTGTTATCGTTGACAGTCTTCCGATCAAAACCGAGGCGTTTGGTCAGCTCTTTGAAGATCTTGGCTCTGATGTGATGGCCAAAGTCAGGGCGTATCATCTTGACCATGGCGGGGTTTCCCGTTATGAGAAATTTAAATATTATTACCGTGAATTTCGCGGCAGGGAAATTTCTTCTGATGAATCAAGGATGCTTGATGAGAAGTTTTCAGCCTTGGTTGTGGAAAAGGTTATCAAGGCTGAAGCGATTCCAGGTGTCATGAATGTATTGCAGGGGATCAAGGCTGCCGGAAAGTTCTGCTGTGTGGTTTCGGCAACACCTCAGGAAGAAATCCGTCTTATTGTCAATCAACGAGGGATGGTGAATTTGTTTGATGAAGTTGTGGGATCGCCCCGTTCAAAGAAAGACAATGTGGGGCTTGTTTTGGAGAAATATCATTTGGTAGCCCAAGAAGCCGTTTATTTCGGTGATGCCCGCAGTGATCAGGAGGCGGCACGGTTTCATGGAGTATCTTTTATTGGTGTTGTGCCTGATAAAGGGGGTGAGTTGTCTTCGGTTGCGGGTATCATGCGCGTCAGGGATTTCAGGGAGATTTTAGATAAGGGGGCCTGTCATGCGTAAGGTAAAGGGTATTATTCTGGCGGGTGGCGCAGGTACGCGGCTTTATCCGGTGACCAAGTCAGTCTGCAAACAGCTTTTACCGGTTTATAACAAGCCGATGATTTATTATCCTTTATCTATTTTGATGCTGGCCCATATCCGGGATATTCTCATTATTTCTTCGCCTGAATTTCTCCCGCGGTTTCAGGAACTTCTGGGAATAGGGGATCATTTGGGGATCAATATCACTTATGCGGTGCAGGAGCAACCTCGGGGGCTGGCTGATGCATTTATTATCGGCGAGGAATTTATTGGCAATGACAGGGTGTGTTTGATCCTGGGGGATAACCTGTTTTTTGGGGAATGTTTCCAGGGGTTATTGGAAAAAGCCAGGAAACAGGATGGCGCGACTATCTTCAGTTATCCTGTGACGCATCCTGAGCAGTATGGTGTGGTGGATTTTGATGAGAATGGACGGGTTTTGTCCATCGAGGAAAAGCCGGTTTTACCCAAATCCCATTTTGCCGTGACAGGTGTTTATTTCTTTGATCCTGATGTTGTTCAGATTGCCAAAGCGGTGCAACCGTCATTACGCGGGGAAATCGAGATCACGGATGTGAATCAGGCTTATTTGAAACAAGGCCGATTGAATATGATCCGTCTTGGCCGCGGTTACGCCTGGCTGGATACGGGCACACATGATGCGCTTTTGGATGCGTCTTCATTTGTTCGGACCATCGAAGAGAGGCAGGGGTTAATGGTTGGATGTTTGGAGGAAGTGGCTTATCGCATGCATTATATTGACGCTGTTCAGCTAAAGACACTTGCGGAAAAAGTACCGCCTGGTTATGGCAAATATTTGAAAATGATCCTTGATCAGCATGGGGAAAGATAGCATTTTATGCCAAAGACCATTGTGATTACAGGCGGATGCGGGTTCATTGGGTCGAATCTTGTGCGTTATATGCTGAAGGCGCATAAGGATTTAAAGGTCATTAACATTGACAAGCTGACCTATGCAGGCAATCGTTCCAATCTGAAGGATGTTGAATGTGATCCGCGTTACAGGTTCATGGAAGCGGATATAGCTGATATTGATGCCTTGCTTCCAGTTGGTTCTGCGATCGATGGGGTGATTCATTTGGCGGCTGAATCTCATGTGGATCGCAGCATCATGGATGCATCGGAATTTATCCGTACCAATGTGGTCGGGACGCATCATATCCTGGAATGGGCGCGCCAGCACGAAATCCGCCGGGTTGTTTATGTGTCTACGGATGAGGTGTACGGGAGCATTCCTGCCGGGAAACACTCCCGTGAGGATGATCCTTTATGGCCCAACAGCCCTTATTCTGCGAGCAAGGCTAGCGGGGATCTTTTGGCGCGCGCGTATCATGTGACGTACGGGTTGCCTGTTGTGGTCACGCGTTGTTCCAATAATTACGGACCATATCAGTATCCGGAGAAAATGATTCCGCTGATGATTTCACGGGCGATGCATGATGAAGCATTGCCGGTATATGGTGATGGGCTTTATATTCGTGACTGGCTTCATGTTGAGGATCATTGTCGGGCGATAGGGACTGTTTATGAAAAAGGGCTGGCCGGGCAAATTTATAATATCAGCGGCAAGAATGAATGGAAGAATATTGATGTCGTGCGGCTGATTCTGAAGCATTTGAAAAAACCCGAAAGCCTGATCACTTATGTGACGGACAGGCCTGGGCACGATCGCCGTTATGCGCTTGATGCTTCCAAGATCAAGGCCGAGATCGGCTGGGAGCCGTCGATTGACTTTTCGTCGGGGTTAATACAGGTCATTGACTGGTACCTTGAGCATGGGGTATGGGTCAATGATTTGAAAGCACGGCTTAAATCGTTTAATTTTTAAGAGGGATACGGATGTCAGTTCCAGCCAATGAGCCATATGTAGTTTTCGGGAAGCCTGATATAGGGGAGGCCGAAATTGCGGAGGTTGTCGATTCATTGCGGTCAGGCTGGGTCGGTAAGGGGCCCAAGACAGCACGTTTTGAGGAAAATTTCAGTTCTTATCTCGGGGCAAAATTTGCGGTTGGGGTGAATTCATGCACGGCGGCCCTTCATGTGAGTTTGATTGCCGCCGGCATAGGCCCTGGGGATGAGGTCATTACAACGGCAATGACTTTTTGTGCCACGGTCAATGCTATCATTCATGCGGGAGCAACACCTGTTATTGTTGATTGCCGTCATGAGGATCAATGCATTGATCCTGATTTGATCGGGCAGAAAATAACACCCCGGACGAAAGCGATTATTCCTGTGCATTACGCGGGTAATGCGTGCGATATGGACAGGATTATGGCGATAGCCCATCAGCATGGTTTGCTGGTCATTGAGGATTGTGCGCATGCCATTGAGACAACCTATAAAGGAAAGCATGTGGGGACTTTTGGGATCATGGGGTGTTTTAGTTTCTATGTTACCAAAAACCTTCTTACGGCTGAGGGAGGGATGGTTGTGACGGATGATGCGAAAATGGTCGAGCGCTTGCGCGTTTTCTCCTTACACGGGATGAGCATGGATGCCTGGAAGCGTTTTACGGATGATGGGTATAAGCATTACGAGGTTACAGCCGCAGGGTTTAAATACAATATGTTTGATATACAGGCGGCGATGGGCATTCATCAGCTTAAGGCGATCGAGTCTAAGTGGCAGTGTCGATCGGCTTTGTGGCAAAGGTATCAGCTTGAGCTTAAGGGGCTCGCCGCGGCCTTACCGGCCGACGGGGCTGCGCATGTCCGTCATGCCTATCACCTTTTTCCTTTGGTGATTGGTGCCGGCAAGTCACAGGTGTCCCGTGATAAGTTCTTGCAGTTGATGCATCAAAAGGGGATTGGTACCGGAGTTCATTATCAGTGTTTGGCTGCGTATGCTTTTTATCAGAAAACATTCGGGTGGTGTTTGACGGATTATCCTAATGCGGCTCGTTTTGGCATGGGCACGGCCAGTATTCCTTTCTCGTCAGCGTTAAAAGACGAGGAAGTGAAACGTGTCATTCATTCTGTCAGGGAAATCTTGCAACATGGTTAGGATGGCTACCCCGGTTTCATCATTGTTTGCAGAAGGACAGCAATTGCTTGAGATCAGGCGCTTGAGTGATTGTCTGGAGGGACGGGATCATACCTGTCAACTGGCCATTGAAGACCAGAGGCTGTTCCATTTTGAAATGAGTATAGTGAATGCCTGGGGAGAAGCTGAACGTGCATGGGCCAAGGGGGTCATCGAGGGGCGACCTGCGCTTGAGGGTGTTAGTTTTCATATGGCCTCCTGCTGCAGCCATCCGGTCATTGAGTCGGGTGTTTTTCAGCCTGGGGGTAAGGCATTTACGCGTGTTGAGTTATTGGAACATGCACGTTGCAATATCCTGTGGCTTAAAGGTGTGAATAAAGGGCGGGCTGTCAGGATTGCGGTTGAGAATAATAATTATTTTCTGACACCGGCATATGCGCATGTGGCGGAACCGTCGTTTATTGCTTCCGTTGTCAGGGATAATGGCATTCATTTTTTATTTGATGTGGCGCATGCCCATATTTCGGCGCATAACATGCGCATGAGCTATGACACGTATGTT
>JAZDPD010000113.1:0-15093 GCA_043798045.1 Candidatus Omnitrophota bacterium
GCTGAAATATCGGGATCTAAGAAAAATATTGCGGCGTTTCGATGTTATTGAAGATGTTGCTCGCGGCAAAGGCTCACACCGGATTTTCTTCAGGATTGATATCGACGGTAACAAGACATCTTTTCCCATACCTTGCCACAATGAAGGATATGAGATACATGCTTATTTTGTTCGGCGTATTCGTGAAGTTTTTAGGATCACTTGCGAAGAATTCTACGGATGAAAAAATATTTATTCATTATTTTATGTTGTGTCTGTTCCTGCGCGGCTTCTCCGGCGTGGGCGTTGTATTATAATGGCGGAGATGGCACTGGTTTTGGTTTTCAACAGTACACCAACGGCTGGATATTCACCCTTGCCAGCGCGGATGCCCAGACGTTTAACATTAATGACGGGATCACGGCCATTAGTGCAATTACAATAACGCAAGATGCTGCTTCAAACCCAATCACCTCAGCCAATGATATCCGCATTACCATCCCTTTAGGCATGAATATGTTGTGGTACACAACCGATACAGATGCGATCATTGCCGGAACGGCTTCGGCAAAGGTTTCCACAACGGTTACTTATGAAGATGCCGGAAAAACACTGGTAGTTAATGTTACTTCTAATTTTATTGACGGGGACAGCATTACTGTAAGCGGGTTGTCGTTTCAGACTTTTAGTGCCGCGAGTCAGGCGTTATCATTGGGGATAGAGATAGATAATGCAGGCAACATTATTGCGCGGGATTATAACATCAAACAGATTTTAATCAGTGAGCTTTCCGGCATCTTCGCAGGTGGTGATGGATCCGGATTTGGTTACTATCCGGGGCCATGGCGTGGAAAGTTCAGCGGCGTTACAAATCCGGCCAAAGTTTATGGCATATCTGTGTGGCGTTTGCGGAGTGTCGCAGGGGCAGTCGTTTATTAGTGATTGCTTCTAGTATCTCTTATAGGATAGACGATAAGAAATTGCGAATGCCGCAGTTAGCTCTTGCTTTTTAGAACACTGAAACTGGGACACACAAAGTTTTGATGTAAACACAAGATTAATTTATACAAAATGTAATAAAGTCGTGTTAATGTAATAAAAATAAGCCTTCCCCCCTAAGGCATGTGTTCAAATTTTTATGCCACGAAAATATCGTATTGTTATCGCCGGTAAGCCTCATCATGTGACGCAGAGGGGGAATCGCCGTCAGCCAGTATTCTTCTCGTCATATGATAAAGGAATTTATCTAAAACTTCTTAAAGAAGCCACGGTAAAGAATCAGGTTAAGATATGGGCCTATTGTTTAATGGATAATCATGTGCATTTAATACTTGTTCCTGAAGTTGAGGCATCGCTGGCCAAGGCTGTTGCTGAGGTTAATCGTCGGTTTACATGCATTATTAATAAAAGAAATAAATGGCGTGGGTATTTATGGCAAGGACGATTTTTAAGTAGCGTAATGGATGATTGTTACTTAATACGCGCAATGCATTATGTTGAGAATAATCCCGTTAGGGCGGGGATTGTTAAGAGAGCTTGGGAATATCCCTGGTCAAGCGCAAGTACACATGTGTTTGGGAGCCAGGATTCGATATTAGATGTTTTTCCTTATGAGCGTTTGATTGGGGATTGGAGGCAATTTCTGATGCAGACAGAGTTAGAAGGCATTTTACTAGATATTCGTCAACGAAGTCGGGGGTGTTTGCCTTTGGGTGAAAATGAGTTTATTCAAAAGTTGAGTATTGATTTGGGGATTGATTTTGCCTTGCTTAATCCAAGGCCGAATGGCAGACCAAAGAAGAATTGATGTGTTTCAAGAAAACTTTGTGTGTCCCAGTTTCCAAAACTGTAAGTATTGACAATAGGCACACAATGATTTATTCTCGCAGAAAGAAACTGGGACACACAAAGTTTTATTGTTTGTAATTTTTATTGTTATCTGGCGACAAATTCCACAATTCACTTCGGGTAATGTGGTGTGTATTTATTAATGTTGAAAAGGAGATTTGGTTATGAAAAAAGAATTAAGGGAACGTTTTGCTTCTTACCGTGCCGGGAAATCTGTTAAAGGCACTGAAACAGAAAAGAACCTTTTAAAGGCTTTTGCGGGGGAATCCCAGGCACGCAACCGCTATGAGTTCTTTGCCGAGGCGGCCAAGGAAGAAGGTTTTAATCAGATTGCGGGCATTTTTCATGAAACCGCGCATAATGAAGAGCATCATGCCGAGATTTTCTTTGCGTTCCTTGAGGGCGGTCCGGTTGAAATCACAGCGGCATACCCGGCGGGCAAGGTGGGCACGACATATGAAAACCTGATCGCAGCGGCTGAGGGCGAGCATGAAGAGTTTGTTGAGCTTTATCCTCATTTTGCGGATGTTGCCCAGAAAGAAGGTTTCACCAAGATTGCCAATCAGTTCCGCATGATTGCCAAGATTGAAAAGGAGCATGAAGAGCGTTACCGCAAACTGGCCGCGAATGTCAAGGAAGGCAAGGTTTTTGCTAAAGATGAAGAAACGTCATGGGTTTGCCGTGAATGCGGTTATATCCATACAGGTAAGGTTGCACCAACGGCATGCCCAAGTTGCCAACGTCCGCAGGCTGTATTTGAGATGCGTGCCGCGAATTATTAAAAAGGTGGTTGGGTTAATTCTCGTCAATGACATAAGGTTTTCATGCGCAATTGTTCGTGTTGGCACGCGGTGTGGAAGTTTGTTGCGATAGTCCTGATCCTGTTGTTTCTCTCTGTCATGGTGGCGCAGCAAATGCGCCATCGGACAGGCGGGAAAGACAGGCCGTATGATGTTGTGATCATCGGGGCCGGATTATCGGGATTATCCGCTGCCAATGTTTTAAAAGGGCGTAGTGTCCTGGTCCTGGAAAAGGACAACAAGACGGGCGGACGAGTGTTGACCCGGTACAAGGATGGGATTGCCTACGAGCTTGGGGCCACATGCCGGTACGCAGGCCCTGAGGTTTCAGGTTCACATGGTTTTGAAGCGAAATTCTTTGTGGAAACAGGCAAGATTGCTGTTGCGCATCAAGGCACTGTTTATTATTGCGATCAGGTTTCAGGATGTATCGATCAGCTGGGATTGCCGTTGAATGAGCTGGCGAAGATTTCCCGTTTTAGCGATGGGAAGTGCCGGGACGGACTTCTGGATGCGTCCGGCTTTTCCAAAGATTCATTGAAAGTGTTAAATTCATTCTTCAGGTTGATCCATCCCGGGGAGATGTCTGATTATACCTGTGCCAGGCAGAAGGATCTTTTTGAGCCGTGGCCCATTGAATATTATTTTCAGGGGAATCGTTGGGTGGTGGATACCTTAAGCAGGGCGTTGTCTTCCAGGATAGAATTGAAAGCTGAGGTTGTGTCTGTTGAGGATTCCGGGAAGGATGTCATGATCCTTTACCGCCAGGGCGATATTCTCCGCAAGGTTTTTTCCAGGACGGCCATTGTGGCTGTACCGGCGCCTGTTGCCAAAAAGATCTTGAGCCGCATAAGCCCGCGTTCGTCTTCTTTCCTGGATTCAGTCAAGTATGGAAAGTTTACAGTTGTTGTGATGGCCTTGAAAGGTGCTGATTTTGGCAACTTCAGGTATCTTTTTACAACAGACGCACTATCCAGTGCCATTTTTGCCATGCACCGAAAGGACAAGGATACGACGGTGCTTTATATGTATTATGGCGACAAGGAGTCTCGTCAATTGAGCGGGGCAACAGATGCAGAAGTGATCGACATGTCAATAGATGCCCTCCGTCAATTGAATATCAGGCCTTTTACGCGCGATGATATTCTGTTTACAGATATTAAACGTTGGGAATCCGGTGGTACGATTATTTCAGATGCCCTTTTGAGAAACCATAGGGTTGAAGGTTCTTTTCAGCCCAGTGAGAGGGTTTTCCTGGCAGGTGATTATGTCTATAGCGGTGATGCCTTTCCTTACGGCATGGCGCCCGCGGTGTTGGCCGGTGAAGAAACCGCGGCAAGGGTGGTCGAATACTTAAGGAAAGAGCATAAAGGCGGTCCGGAAAGAAATTGAGTTATTCTTTCTTGTAGTGCTTACCAAAACAGGTTATTGCCACTTGTATGCATGTAGACCATGCGATGAGGTGTTGTCACACTTGGCAGATATTTTCAGGTATAGATAAATATTTGATGAAGTAATCATTTTCTTGTGCCGTTCACAAGAGTTTGATGGGACGTAGATGTCCTCTTTAAAGACAGAGCTGTCTTTGGAGAGGACTTTTTTGTTTAACCCGCATTTTTCAATAGAAAGTGGTAATGCGGGTTGAACCCGGGCCTTTCCGGATAAGAAATTGTAGAAGGCCAATTCGAAGGTGAATGCACTTTTTTGTGCAAGTGCTTGTGTCGAAAAACAGCCCGTAATGCACAATTCGGGTTTAACCAGGAAAGGGATTATATATGGCTAAAAAGTTCAGAAAGATAGCTATCTACGGAAAAGGCGGGATCGGGAAATCAACAACCACGCAGAATACAGTGGCGGGTTTGGCTGAAATGGGGAAGAAGATCATGGTTGTTGGCTGTGACCCCAAGGCTGACTCGACACGACTTTTGCTGGGCGGCCTGGCGCAACAGACGGTTCTGGATACCTTAAGAGAAGAAGGTGAAGATGTACAGCTGGATTGTGTCATGAAAGCCGGTTATGCCGGGGTGCGTTGCGTTGAATCCGGCGGCCCGGAGCCGGGGGTTGGTTGTGCCGGACGGGGTATTATCACCTCGATCAATTTACTGGAGCAGCTGGGAGCTTATGGGGATGAATGGGAACTTGATTATGCTTTTTATGATGTTCTTGGCGATGTTGTCTGCGGGGGGTTTGCCATGCCTATCCGCGACGGGAAGGCCCAGGAGATTTATATTGTTGTTTCCGGTGAAATGATGGCCATGTATGCGGCCAACAATATTTGCAAAGGGATTGTCAAATTTGCGGATGCCGGCGGTGTTCGTTTGGGAGGCCTCATCTGCAACAGTCGCAAAGTCGATAATGAAAGACAGATGATAGAAGAACTTGCCAAAAAGCTTGGCACTCAAATGATTCATTTTGTACCGCGTGACAATATGGTGCAGAAAGCGGAGATCAACCGCAAGACCGTGATAGATTTTGATCCCAAACATCCCCAGGCGGATGAGTACCGGGCCCTGGCACGCAAGATTGATCAGAATACCAATTTTGTTATTCCAAAGCCCTTGACCATTGAAGAGCTGGAGAAGTTATTAATAACCTTCGGCATCGCTAATTAAGCAACAGGAGTCAGATTATGGCACATGTACTTGTTCGTTCGATTGTCAGGCCGGAGAAAGCCGATGCAGTTTTGGCCACATTGCTTGATGCCGGTTATCCGGCTGTAACCAAGGTCTCGGTTTTCGGGCGCGGGAAACAACGTGGTTTAAAGGTGGGGGATATTCATTACGATGAACTGCCCAAGGAATTGCTCATGACGGTTATTCCTGTTTCAGATAAGGAATTTGTTGTGAGCCGTATTCTGGAAGCGGCGCGTACGGGGTCCAAGGGGAATTTTGGTGACGGCAAGATATTTGTATCTCCGGTTGAAGAGGTTTATACCGTCAGTACTGGCAAGAAAGAAGAATAACGGAGAGATCATATGAAAGATATCATGGCGATCATTCGGATCAACAAGATGAATGAAACCAAAAAGGCTCTGGAACAGGCAGGCATTACTTCCATGACCGCAACCGGGCGTGTTTTGGGCCGCGGTAAAGGGAATGTTGATTACCGTATCTTGAATGGTGCCAAGGAAGGGCGTGAAGAGGCCATTGCCCAGTTAAATACCAACGGCCCCAGACTTATTCCCAAGCGGCTTATCAGTGTGGTTGTGCCCGAGGCTTTGGTTAAGAAAACAGTGGCGGCAATCATCAAAGCTAATCAGACAGGTATGCCTGGCGACGGCAAGATATTTGTTCTTCCGGTTCTGGAATCCCACCGGGTTCGAACAGCCGAATCAGGTGACAAGGTGTTGGATGAATAAGAAAGTGCCGGCCATGCAGATAGACGAACGATTTGAAGGAGTGCTCTATGTCAGTTAAAAATACAATTCAGGATGCCCAAACGATAAAAGATGAAATGCTCGGCGCTTATCCTACGAAAACGGCGCGCAAACGGCAAAAACAATTTGTTGTCAATGAGCCTGCGTCAGAGCCAAAGCAGGAAGTCCAGGCAAATGTCAGGACATTGCCCGGGATCATCACCCAGCGCGGGTGTTCGTATGCAGGGTGCAAGGGGGTTGTTTTGGGCCCCACGCGCGACATCCTTAATATCACGCATGGCCCTATTGGCTGTGGATATTATTCATGGCTCACGCGCCGTAATCAGACACGACCCGAAAGCGATACGGATGTCAATTACATGACGTATTGCCTTTCAACGGATATGCAGGATGAGAATATTATTTTTGGTGGTGAAAAGAAGCTTAAAAAGGCGATTGAAGAAGCAGTTGATATTTTCCATCCCAAGGCAGTAGGTGTTTTTTCAACCTGCCCGATTGGCCTTATTGGCGATGATGTGCATGCAGTGTCCAAAGAGATGAGTGAAGCGACAGGGGCCAATATTTTTGGTTTCAGCTGTGAAGGGTACAAAGGGGTCAGTCAATCGGCCGGACATCATATAGCTAATAATCAGCTGTTTAAACATGTTGTGGGCAAGGGGACGCGATGTCCGCAGGGAAAATTCAAGGTGGCCATGCTCGGTGAATATAACATCGGCGGAGATGCGTTTGCCCTTGAAGAGCTGTTTACCAAATGCGGTATCACGCTGGTGGCAACCTTCAGCGGGAATTCAACTTATGAGCAGTTTGCCTCGGCGCATATGGCGGATTTGACGGTTGTCATGTGCCACCGGTCGATCAACTATGTGGCGGACATGATCGAAAAGAAATACGGGGTGCCCTGGTTTAAGGTGAATTTCATTGGAGCGGAGGCATCAGCCAAGTCGCTGCGAAAGATCGCGGAATATTTTGATGATGCCCAGTTAAAAGCCCAGGTGGAGAAGGTGATCACCCGGGAGATGGAGCATGTTACGCGTGAGCTGGCGCTCATCCGGCCCAAGGTTGAGGGCAAGACGGCCATGCTTTTTGTGGGAGGTTCACGTGCTCATCATTATCAGGAGTTGTTTAAGGAAATGGGGATGAAAATATTGGCGGCCGGGTATGAATTTGCGCATCGTGACGACTATGAGGGGCGCGATGTTTTGCCATCGATTAAGGTCGATGCGGACAGCCGCAATATCGAGGAGCTTCATGTTGAGCCGCATCCGGCGGAGTATCGTCCCCGCAAGACAAAAGCGCAGCTGGAAGCACTTGCCCGGAAGGGATTTGAGTTCAGTGATTACAAGGGCATGATGCCGGAAATGGATGCCGGAACACTTGTGATTGACGACATCAATCATTTTGAGACCGAGATCATCATTGAGAAATACAAGCCCGACATTTTTTGCGCCGGGATCAAGGAAAAGTACGTTATCCAGAAGCTGGGGATGCCGCTCAAACAACTGCACAATTATGATTACGGCGGGCCTTATGCCGCTTTTGCGGGTGCCGTTAACTTTTATCGTGATGTGGAACGGATGCTTAATACCCGTGTCTGGAAACATATCAAGGCTCCATGGCACAAGAACCAGCCTTTGGCGGCAGTCTTTATTAACGAGGCGAATTAACGGACCCGATCAGGATATCCGTCCAAGGAGGATTTTATGTTACTTCGGCATACACCTAAAGAAATAAAGGAACGCGAGGCTTTGACGATCAATCCGGCCAAGACCTGCCAGCCGATCGGTGCCATGTACGCGGCTTTGGGTATTCACAATTGCCTGCCGCACAGTCATGGAAGCCAGGGGTGCTGTTCGTATCATCGCAGCATGTTGACACGGCATTACAAAGAACCTGTGATGGCCACAACGAGTTCATTTACGGAAGGCTCTGCCGTGTTCGGAGGCCAGGCCAATCTTCTGACAGCTGTCGAGAATATCTTTGCTTTATATAAGCCCGATGTCATCGCGGTCCACACGACCTGTCTTTCCGAGACCATCGGGGATGATATTGTGCAGATCATTGCCAAGGCTAGGGAAGAAGGCAAGGTCCCACCCGAGAAATTTCTGATCCATGCCAATACACCCAGTTATATCGGTTCTCATGTGACCGGATTCGCGAATATGGTCAAGGGCATGGTGAAATACTTTGCATTTTCAACGGGGATCAGGGAAGACCGGGTCAATATTATTCCAGGCTGGGTCGAACCATCTGATATGCGGGAAATCAAGAGGCTGGCCGGGGAGATGAGTGTTAAGACCATCATGTTCCCCGACACATCCGAGATTATGGATCGTCCCCAGACGGGAAGATTCGAGATGTATGGCACCGGCGGGACAACCATCGATGAGCTAAGGGCGGCAGGTGACAGCATGGCCACACTGGCCTTGGGCCATGATGCGTCTTTGCCGGCGGGAGAGCTTCTGGATTCCAAATGTAAAGTCAAATTGTATGGTCTTGATGTTCCCCTAGGCCTTGCCGCGACAGACCGGTTTATCCAGACCCTGGGTGAAGTGGCTGATGTGGCCATTCCTGAATCCATTGAACGTGAGCGGGGGCGTCTGGTTGATATCCTGACGGATAACGAACAGTATTTTTATAACAAGCGTGTAGCCCTTTACGGCGATCCTGACCAGTTGATCCCTGTGTGTGAATTCCTTGTGGATATCGGGATGCGCCCTGTCTATGTTGTCACCGGAACGCCTGGTAAATATTTTGATGAGAGGATGGCGGAAGTTCTCAAGAGTATTCCGGAAGCCAAGTATCGGCAGGGGGCTCAGGCAGATATGTTTTTGATGCATCAGTGGATCAAGAACGAGCCGGTTGACCTTTTGATCGGCAACACCTGGGGGAAATATATTTCCCGCGATGAGAATATTCCCTTGATCCGTTTCGGCTTTCCCATCATGGACCGTGTCGGGCATTCTTATTTTCCGAATGTCGGGTATGCAGGGGCCATGAGGCTTGTTGAGAAATTGCTTAATGCTATCCTGGACAGGCGTGATCAGGAAGCTCCCGAGGAAAAATTTGAATTGATGTACTAGCCAGGGGGCATGTTGATGAAAAACATCCGGATCCTTAAAGGGCGCGAACGCCAGATTCACCAGAAAGGTTCCGGTGCGTTTGATATTAGTTGCGAGAAAAAGAGCCTGGCTGGCGGCGTGAGCCAGCGGGCTTGTGTATTTTGTGGGTCACGGGTCGTGCTTTATCCGATTGCTGATGCTCTGCATCTGGTTCATGGCCCTATCGGTTGCGCGGCTTATACCTGGGATATCCGGGGATCATTGTCATCGGGTGAACAGCTCCATCGCATGAGTTTCTCGACGGATCTTCAGGAGAAAGACGTTATTTTCGGCGGTGCTGACAAGTTGTACGCAGCCCTCGTTGAACTCATTCATGCGTATCATCCCAGGGCCGCGTTTGTTTATGCCACCTGTATTGTGGGTTTGATCGGTGATGATGTTGAGGCTGTTTGCCGGCGCGTGTCTTCAGAAACAGGCCTGTCGGTGCTTCCGGTTCATTCAGAAGGCTTTAAGGGTACCAAAAAAGATGGTTACCAGGCGGCTTGCGATGCCATCGCCAGGCTGGTTGGCACGGGTCCGACAGAGGATGTGAGCCCGCTGAGCATTAATATCCTGGGTGATTTTAATCTGGCCGGTGAGATCTGGATGATCCGGAAGTATTATGAGGCGATGGGGATTCAGATTGTGGCCACCATCACCGGAGACGGGCGTGTGGATGATATCCGCCGGGCGCATGGAGCCAAACTGAATGTGGTGCAGTGCTCGGGATCCATGACAAAACTGGCGGAGCACATGAAACAGGTTTATGGGATTCCATATATCAAGGTTTCCTATTTTGGTGTCGAAGATATGGCCGATGCCCTCTACAAGGTTGCGGAGCATTTTCCGTCTTCTCCAGAGGTGTTTGAACGGGCCAAGGCTATGGTCAAGGATGAAGTGGCACAACTTCTTCCGGAACTCAAGCGTTACCGTGAGGCTTTGACAGGGAAAAAGGCCGCAATCTATGTCGGTGGCGCATTCAAGGCATTTTCACTTGTTAGAGCACTCAGGCTTCTGGGGATGAAAACGGTTTTGGCCGGTTCACAGACCGGGAACAGGAATGATTATGAACAACTCAAGGAATTGTGCGATGAAGGCACGGTGATCATTGATGATGCCAATCCGCTGGAACTCTCGAAGTTCATCAGGGAGAAGGATGTTGATCTTCTTATAGGGGGTGTGAAGGAACGTCCCATTGCCTATAAAGTCGGTGTTGCCTTCTGTGACCATAATCATGAACGCAAGGAAGCCCTGGCGGGATTTGTGGGCATGAAGAATTTTGCGCAGGAAGTATATTCATCGGTGATGAGCCCGGTCTGGTGTTTTTCACCGCGACGCGGCGGGGATTATCGCTCATCTTTGAAAGAGTCTGAATGTGTTCTAACTTGAAAGTTTTCTTGGAGTCAACGCTATGAATGAAGCAATCCTGGTTATTATTAAACCCGACGGCATGATCAAGGGGCATGCAGGGCATGTTCTGAGCAGATTCGAGGAAACGGATCTGGTTCTTATTGGAACACGTTTGATCAAGGTTACCGTTGATTTGGCAAAAGCACACTACACACACTTGAAAGATGCACCATTTTTTGACGAATTGATCCGTTTCCTGACAGGCCAGTTGCATAACAACCAGGATAAAGTTCTGGCCATGGTGTTTCAGGGGGCTGATGCTGTCAAGAAAGGCCGTGAGATTGCGGGCGCTACCAATCCTGAATTGGCACAACCGCATTCGATTCGTGGCAGTCTGGGGCGCGTAACGACCAAAGGTGTTTTTGAAAACGTTATCCATGTGTCTTCGGATGTTCAGGAGGGTGAGCGCGAGATCAAGATGTGGTTTCTTCCTGAGGAAATATTGACCGATTTGTTTCTGACAAAAACAGATAACGGACGAAGGGTGTGGGCATGACCCATTTTGTTGCTACACGCAACGCTTGCAAACTTTGCACGCCTTTGGGGGCTGCGCTGGTTTTTAAAGGCATTGAGGGGGCGATTGCGATCCTTCATGGCTCGCAGGGCTGTTCTACGTATATACGCCGATATTTGATCAGTCATTTCCGTGAACCTGTAGATATTGCCTCGTCGAATTTCAGTGAAGAAAGTGCGGTCTTTGGCGGGGGGAAGAATCTTCGGGAGGCACTTGGGAATGTTGCCGCTCAGTATCATCCGCGGCTTATCGGCGTGGCCACAACCTGCCTTTCCGAGACAATTGGTGAAGATGTTCCGGGTATATTGAGGTTGATACCTGATGATAGCCTTGAAGGAAACCCGGTATTGGTGCATGTTGCGACCCCAAGTTACAGTGGGTCGCACGCCCAGGGATTTTTGGCTGCTGTGCGTGCTGTCGTCGAGCGATTGGCTGGCAGTCGGCGTTTTGCTGACAATGGTCGGCAGGTCAACATTTTCCCCGGTCTTTGTTCGCCTGCTGATTTACGTTATTTGAAGGATGTGGCGCTTGATTTTGGATTATCACCGGTTCTCCTGCCTGATTATTCCCAGACGCTGGATGGGCCGGCATGGTCTGAGTATCATCCATTGCCTCAGGGCGGCACATCGATTGATGCCATTGCATCCATGGGGTGTTCGATGGCATCACTGACATTAGGGAGGGTGGCATGTCTGGATCCGGAGAAAACTGCCGGTGATTTTCTGCATTCAGGATTTAATGTTCGGCATTATCCTTTGGGCATTCCTGTGGGGATTCGAGAAACGGATGAGTTGATGCAGGCATTTGAAAGTATCAGCGGTGTCCCTTTGCCGGAGAAATATGCCTTGGAGCGCGGGAGGCTTGTGGATGCCTTGATCGATGGACATAAGTATGTTTTTGCCAAGAAAGCTGTTGTTTATGGGGAAGAAGACCTTGTAGCAGGGATGGCTGCTTTTCTTGCTGAAATGGGCATGATACCGGTCTTGTGTGTTTCGGGCGGGAAAAGCGGGAATTTGCGACGATTGATTCAGGAGAGGATGCCTGATCTGATGGGGAAGATTGAGATAGCCGAAGATGAAGATTTCGCGGGAATGGATGAGATGGCACAGCGGCTTGAACCCGACATAGTGATCGGCGGCAGCAAGGGGTATCAGAGTGCACGAAAGTTGAAAGTTCCGATGGTCAGGATCGGGTTTCCGATCCATGACCGTATTGGTGGCCAGCGTGTGCTTCATTACGGTTATCACGGAGCCCTTGAGCTTTATGACAAGATTGTGAATGCTTTGCTTGAGAAGAAACAGGATGACTCGGATACAGGATACAGTTACCTGTAGAAAGGATCATATGATGGGCCAACAACAATGGGTAGGGCATCCATGCTTTGATGACAGTGCCAGGCATGTTTTCAGCCGTGTGCACTTGCCGGTTGCACCCAAGTGCAATATTCAGTGTAATTTTTGCGATCGAAAGTTTGATTGTGTGAATGAAAGCAGGCCGGGTGTTTCCAGCGTTATCCTCTCGCCGGGTCAGTCCATGGTGTACCTGGAGAAGGTTATGGCGCACGTTCCCAATGTTTCTGTCATCGGGATCGCAGGCCCCGGGGACCCGCTGGCAAACCCTGAAGAAACATTCAAGACACTATCATTGGTGCGGGAGCGTTATCCCGGGATTCTTTTGTGTCTGGCCACCAACGGGCTTGTTCTGCCGCAATATGCTGACCGTATTGCTGATCTTTTGGTCAGTCATGTAACAGTGACTGTTAATGCGGTTGCCCCAGAGGTGGGTGCCAGGATTTATGCCTGGGTCAGGGATGGGAAGCGCGTGCTGCGCGGGGTTGAGGGGGCGGAATTATTGTTGGAGCGTCAGCTGGAGGGGATATTGCTTTTGAAAGCACGTGGTGTGACGGTAAAGATCAATCATATCGTTATCCCTACCATAAACGACGGTCAGGCAGGCGCTGTGGCCAAGGCGACAAAGCATTTGGGTGCTGATATTTTTAATTGCATGGCCATGATCCCGAGTCCAGGTTCAGCATTCGGTACTCTTGCAGCACCCACGGATGCGCAGCATGAGACGGCCAGGGCTGAGGCCTCCCAATACCTTGTGCAGATGCGTCATTGTGCCCGTTGCCGGGCTGATGCCGTCGGGATCATCGGACGCACCATGGATGAACAGGTGATCAACGATCTTCAGGCGTGCGCACGGCTTCCTTTGAATCCGCAGGATGAGCGTCCCTTTGTCGCGGTTGCGAGTGTGGAGGGCGTTTTGGTGAATGAGCATCTGGGCAGGGCCGAAGAATTTTATATTTATGCCCGGAAAGAGGCAGGGTTTGAATGGAAAGAAAGCCGACGGGCTCCACCGGCTGGGGGTGGTGATATGCGGTGGAAAGACATGGCGGATGTGCTTAAGGATTGTCGTGCGGTCCTTGTCAATGCAGCGGGAAAGAAGCCTGTGGATTTTCTGAAATCAGCGGGCATTGAAGTGGTTGAGATGGAGGGGCTCATTGACCAGGGGCTAATGCATGTTTATAACGGTGCGGCGTTGCCTGGCAAGCGGATGATCAAGGAATGTTCTGGAAAAAGCTGCGGGAGTTCTGCCGGCAGTTGCGGGGGTAACGGCATGGGGTGCATGTAGGTTTGATGTTTATCAGAAGGGGAATGTTATGGAAAAACCAAAGTATCATATTTTTGTTTGCGGGAGTTTCAGGGTTTCAGGTGAGGCTCAGGGTGTATGCCATAAGAAAGGCTCGCTTCAGTTTATTCCGTATATTGAAGAGGGGTTGCGTGATCGTGATATTGACGGGGTTATGATCTCCATGACAGGTTGCCTTAAGGTTTGCGACCGGGGGCCTGCGTTGGTGATTTATCCGCAGAACTGGTGGTATGGGAATATTTCAGGAGAAAATGCCCTGGATGAAATCCTTGATGCGTTGTCTGAAGGGAAGCCTGCGGAAAAATATCTGATTGCCTAGAGAGGGGGGATTTATGGTTCCGATAATTTTTCTGATTGCCTTGTTATATGCGGCCGTTGGTCATGCGGGGGCATCCGGCTATATTGCTGTGATGACCCTTTTTCATCATTCGCCGCTTGTTGTAAAACCAACAGCGTTGCTGTTGAATATCTTTGTTGCCAGCGTTGCCACCTGGCAGTTTATGGGTGCTGGCTATTTTTCATGGAGGCTTTTCTGGCCGTTGGCCTTGGGCTCTGTGCCATTTGCATTTCTTGGCGGCAGCATGATGTTGTCAGCAGGTATTTACAAGCAGGTGGTGGGTGTTGTTCTTTTATATGTTGTATTTCGAATTTTTCTTGATTGCCGCAGGAGCAAGATGAATTCTGGCGCAACATTTGTCCGGTTGCCGCATACTGGGTTGGCGCTTGCTGGCGGGGCCTTGCTGGGTTTCTTTTCCGGTCTGATCGGTGTGGGCGGTGGCATTTTCCTGACACCGATCATTTTGCTGGCACGCTGGGCAGATATGAAAACAGCAGCTGGTGTTTCGGCAGCATTCATTTTGGTTAATTCCTGTTCAGGGTTATTCGGCTTTTTGCAAAAAGGTGAAATTCCGTCCATCGCTTTCTGGCTTATTCCTGCAGCGCTGTCAGGCGGTTATCTGGGTGCATTTCTGGGAAGCCGGAAAATGCCGGTTCTGGCATTGCGCATGATGCTGGGGGTGGTGCTGGTGCTGGCTGCCGGGAAATTTATTTTAAAGTTGTGAATGAGTCCAGGGGTCATGTTTAAGTTTATCAAGGTAGATTTGTCACAAGCCGGACATCGCACAGCATGTTTAAGACTTTTGAATGCGTATATCCTTGATGAAATGGGCGGAGGATTTGTGCTCTCAAAGGAACGCGGGGAGCGTTTGACCGATGACCTGCATCGTCATCCCGCAAAGTTTGTCCTGTTTGCCCAAGACGATGGTTTGACCATAGGTAGTCGATCCTGAAAAAGCGTTTTTATAATCCCATGAGTAAAGGATCAAGAAAAGCAACGCCTCTTTCTAGACACAAAATCCATTCTTGGATCAAGACACAAAAAGCCCTCCAAAGCTTTTTGAAGTTAAATCCGCACGC
>JAZDPD010000114.1:0-18464 GCA_043798045.1 Candidatus Omnitrophota bacterium
TACAATTTCTCTGCTCCATAGGTCTCCTGTTCTTTGCTTGTTCGCAACTTACAAAGTAACAGTTATTTTTCAGATCTATGGAGCTCTTTTAAATTTTTCCTGTCGCACTTGTGATTACAATTTTCTCTGTTCCTGCTGAAAGACCGGAAGGATTACAACAAATTGATTGCCTGAACTTCATACACCCTGGAAGTTCTGCCTGAACGACGATAAATAACATAATCAATGGATGCCTGAAGACCGGCCTTGATATCACTCAAGGAAATATCTTTACCATCTTTCCCTTTAACGGACGCGCCGGATGCCAGCAGATACGTCCACAGCTCACCTTTGGCGGATTTAAACACAAGCTCTGCCCGAACACCTTTGCCCTGATCCGGCAACCGGAAAGAAACAACAACCCCCCTGACCGAAATGATATCCATGGCGGCCTTCTCCGCAAGATAATCGTCCGGCTGATCCGCCCGGCACACAGGCATCATCAAGAAAAACAATACGGTCATGAACAAGCGCATTTCATCTCTCCGTCATATCACTTTACATAGATCGTCTGCAACTGTGAAACTTTGGGGAACTCCGGATAAAACTCTCCTTGTGGCCCCACAAAACCATTGCCAGACCTTTTAATGACAACCGGAACAAACCCGCCATGATTATCCGGAATATTGACTGTCACGACCTGATCAAAGGGCTCCTGCACCACCGCTGCCGCGGGACTGATAACCTCTGGCGCCGGCACAACCGCAGAACCTGTTAAGGACGCTACTGCCGTGGATGCAACCACCGCATTTTCATGGGGAATTTGCGCCCCCAGAATACCCCCGGCCGCAGCCCCTGCCGCCCCCCCGATAAGGGCTCCGCCCAATTCATGATGCCCTTTTTGCTGATGACCGATCACACCGCCAATAATCGCACCGATCACGCCTCCCAACCCCGCACCCTCGGCCACCTTGGTCTGATTGGACGCCTGGACATAAGACGGGCCGGTTTTTGTCACCACCATGGGGCCTGAAATGGTATGCACCATCGGAGGATAAACAACCTCATACCCATGACGGGAGCGAATATAATAAACACCGCTGTCAAAATAATATATTGTCCGATTGATCATCACGGGTCGATAGTCGGACGGGATCGACGGGACAATCGCGCCGACAGGCGGCGGAACAAGGACATAAACCCCGCCATCCCACAAATAATACAAACCATCGTAATAATAATACCGGCCACTGCCAACAACAATCGGCATATAAATATCCGGAACCAGGTTAATCTTGACACCAAAGCGCGGGTGATCGCGGTACCGGTCAAGACGGGGACGATGATCAAACCTGTCACGGCGACCATTATCCCAGGCATAAGATTCACCTGCTTGAAATAGAACCGCCAATACCCCCATCAGAAGAATGCTGCTTTTTAGATTTACCTTGCTTAACATATGGACGCCCCCTGTTTAACCACATCCTTACCTAATGCATTAAGCCTGTTTGCTTCATCCCATTAGACAACAGACACGGCCAAATAGTTCCCGCTACCTGCCAATCATCTTGATACAACGGATTTGACCTGTTTCCCACCACAAGACTTCTGACAGCCGCATTTCTCCAGAATCCACATCATCGGGCACCAGTTAGTAAAGGCTGATTGCAAAAGATTAACCGCAATGAACGCCGTGAACCAAAGCCATTGCCAGCTTAGAAAATATGCCAACAGCAAACTGATCAAAATAAAAGAACCCGCGACACCTCTTAATATTCTTTCTATCATTTCTTCCTCCTTTTATTCCTGCGCGCCGGATGCAACACATCGGACATTGACTGAACCAAAGCCTTGATCCGGATCGATAAAGGAACAGCTGCCGGTAACGTTTTGACGTGTAACGGTTTTTGTCTCATCGCCATGAAATATATCACGGGGATCGCGGTGCGCGAGAGCAAGGTCGAAGCAATCTCACCTGCCATCAGTGACAGCGCCAACCCCTGAAAGATCGGATCAAACAGGATAACCGAAGCACCAACAACCACCGCAGCCGCCGTCAAGAGCATCGGACGGAACCTTTTGGCACCCGCGTCAATCACCGCCTCTTCCAGCGGCATGCCTTCCTTAATACGCAATTCAATGAAATCCACCAGGATAATCGAATTGCGCACAACAATCCCTGCCCCGGCAATCATGCCGATCATGGATGTGGCCGTAAAAAACATCCCTGTCATCCAGTGTGCCGGCAATATCCCGATGAGCGTCAGCGGAATCGGGAGCATGATGATAAACGGCGTTTTAAATGACTGAAACCACCCTACAACCAGTGTGAAAATAAGGATAAGAACTATTGCAAAAGCAATCCCCAGATCACGAAAAACCTCAAAGGTGATCTGCCATTCGCCGTCCCATTTGATCGACCAGCGCTGGGATGATTCCGGCTGGCCGGTAAAAAGCAAGTCAGGCTTTTGCTGTGTGCCGGCATTTAAAGATGCCAGGGAAAGTTGTTCAAGACCGCTGTTAAGGTCCATCATGGCATACACAGGGCTGTCAAACTTTCCCTGCACATCCGCAATCACATAGGAAACACGGTCAAGATTCTTGTGGTAGATCGTCAGATCTTGCTGCGTCTTGTCCAATGAAACAAGATCTTTAAGCGGAATACGGCTGCCGAACCTGGATAGCACGGTCATGGCCAGCACACTGTCAAGATTTCCCCGCTTCTCCCGGGGCAGGCGCACCACAATCTCCAGCGGCTCATTCTCGCCGGAAATATGCGCCAGATCCGCACGGCTGCCCTGCAAGGCATCAGAAATGATCGCGGCCACAGCATCCACCGCCACACCATTTAACGAACATTTTTGCTTATCAATCCTTAGGGTATCCTGCGCCTGCTGACGCCCGACATAATTACCAATATCCGTCACGCCCGGATTACGGCTTAATAACGACTCGATATCACCCGCCAGTTTGCGCTGGCCATAGAGTGTGGGCCCGTACACTTCCAGGACAAGCGTGGAGAGCACCGGTGGTCCGGGCGGTACTTCCGCCACCTGGACATGCCCGCCATAATGCGCCACGATCTCATGCACTTTAGGGCGCAGGCTGCTTGCGATCACATGGCTCTGGCGTTTACGTTCATCCTTGCCAACAAGATTAACCTGCAGGTCTGCCTGCCATGGCTTGGAACGCAGGAAGTAATGCCGGACCAGCCCGTTAAAATTATACGGCGCGCTCGTACCCACATAAGCCGTGATATCCTTCACCTCGGGTGTTGTGGCGATGTACGTCGCAAGTTCATTGATAACAATTTTAGTCTGGTCCAGGGACGCCCCCTGGGGCATATCCAGGACAACCTGGAATTCATTTTTGTTATCAAAAGGGAGCATCTTCACTTTAACCAGTTTCAGCGGCACCAGCATGACGGCCCCGGCCAACATCAACAACATGACGCCGATAAACACCTGGCGCACCCTGGCGCTGTAAATGAGCGGTTTCATGTACCAGCGGTAAATCTTTGTCAGCAAGTCATCCTGCTCGCCGTGCTCACCATGATCTTTCAACTTGCCCCGTGCCTGGGCATGGCCCAGGATCTTGTACGAAGCCCAGGGGGTGGCCACAAAAGCCACGATCATGGAAAAAACCATGGCCATGCTGGCACCGATGGGAATGGGGCGCATGTACGGCCCCATAAGACCGCTGACAAAAGCCATGGGCAAAATCGCCGCGATCACCGTCAGGGTGGCCAAAATCAAGGGGCTTTGCACTTCCTTGAAGGCCTCGATGGTCACCTCCAGCAAATCGCGCCCCTTGTTGCGGGCCATGCGCAAATGGCGGACAATATTCTCCACCCCCACAATCGGATCATCCACCAGGATACCGATGGAAAAAATCAGCGCAAAAAGTGTGATGCGGTTAAGCGTAAACCCCATGAAATAAAATCCGGCCAAAGTGAGCGAAAGTGTCATCGGGATCGCTATCGCGACAACACCTGATTCGCGCCAGCCCAGCACCAGCGCCATGAGGAAGGTCACCGCAATGACCGCGATAGCCATATGCACGAGTAATTCATTGGACTTCTCATCGGCTGTTGCGCCGTAATTGCGGGTCACCGTATAGGCCACATCATCCGGGATAAGACTGCCCCGCAATTCTTCAACCCTTGTGAGGATCTTTTCACACAACCGGGACGCATTGGAGCCTTTACGTTTTGACACCGAAAGCGTCACGGCCTCAAACGGCCCCTTACCCTGCGCCGCTTGAGCCGCACCAAAACGGATGTCCACGGCATTCTCATCCTCATCTGCCCCGTCGACAATCCTGGCAATGTCTTTCAGATAAACTTCCCCACCCTGGCTGACACTGATAACCAGATTCTCCAAATCCTCCCTGGAGCGGAAAAATCCGTCCGCCTGAACATTGACCAAGGCGGGTGACGTCTGCAAATGCCCGGCATCAACCTTCACATTGGCCTGCTGGATCAAGCGGCTAATCTCCAGCGGGTTCAAAAACCGGGCGTTTAATTTTTCCTCGTCAAGATAAACATGAAACTGGCGCTTGCGGCCGCCGACAATATTTGTTTCCGCCACATCCGGAATCGCACTCACACGATTCTGGATTTCCGACACAACTTTTCTTAAAGCCACCGGGTCCCCGGTCGGGCTATGAAATGTCAACGTCATGACAGGCACATCATCAATGGAACGCACCTTGATAAAAGGCTGGGAACCGCCTTTGGCCAGAACATCCAGATTGGAATACACCTTGGTATATAATTTGATCAGGCTTTTTTCCGCATCCTCGCCAACGCGAAAACGCACCGTGATCACAGCCCCTTGCGGCTGTGTCATGGAATAAACATACTCAACGCCATTGATCTCCCAGAGCTTGCGTTCGCCCACATTGACAATCCGCCGCTCCACTTCCTCGGCCGTGGCCCCGGGATAAGAAACAAAAATATCAAACATCGGCACAGAAATCTGGGGCTCTTCTTCGCGCGGCAAATTCAAAACCGCCAGCACACCCAGAAAAATCGAAAAACCGATGATCAGCGGCGTGACCTTCGACTTCACAAACATACCGACGATACGGGCGATAAATCCTTCCTGGTTCAAACTCATAAACCGGCTCCTTCCATCAACTTGTTCAGGGCATCCTCATTCAAACGCCCGCTGAGGAATTCCAGCCGGGCCGAAGAGGCCCACAGGCCAAGGAACGCCATGTGATAGGCCTGCGCAGACTGCCAATACGTCCGGCGGACTTCCAGAAGATCAGCGATTGATTTTCGACCTTCACTATAAAGAGGCACCATCAGGGACATGGACTCTTTGGCATCATCCGCCATGCCTTTTAGTGCGGCCATATTATCCCTTAAAATATCATACCTGGCTGTTTCCTGGACGATATCCCGGCGGATACTGTCTTTCAAGACCTCCACCTGCTGTTTGAGCTTCTCTGCTTTGGCCCTAGCCATTTGCACACGGCCATCGCGGGTCGGATCAAACAATGACATTTGAACCTTTAACCCGGCCGTGAAATTATCACCGCCGGTCCTGAAAATCCGGTCACGGTCATTGGCTGCATCCGCAAAAAGACTCACCTGTGGCAAGGCGCTGGATCGTTCACGCGAGAACGCCACAACAGATGCCTCAAGCTGCGCCTTCAACGACAAAAGGTCTAAACGGTACGTGAACGCCGCGGCCAAAAGCTCCGGACGATCCTTGGGCTCAAGCGTTTTATCCTTGATCATATCCTGCAGTATCCAGACCGTATCAAGAGATTCGCCCATCATAATATTTAAGAGGATCATCATGGCCTTCTTCTGATGCGCCATTTCATTCTTGATCCGCTCAAAATCACCGGACAAGACCCGTGCCAGATAATAATCAGCCCCCAGGATCATCCCCTTATCCTTCAGGTCACTGGCTTTCTGAAGATCATCATCCGAACTTGATTTAACAACGTCCATGATCCCCGAAAGCCTTTCCAGCGTCAGGGCATTCAAATACGCATCCTGCGCCAGCAACAAGGCTTCCATCCTGACAAAATCCTCCTGGGCCCTTGATGCCTTCACATCTTCATGCGAGCCGCGCACACGATAAATCGTCTGCATGGCATCAAACAGCGGCCAATCCAGATGGATCCCGGCGGTAATGTCCTGATGGACCTCGGGTGTGTTCAACCGTTTCAGGTCAAAGTCTCCCGACGTAAAACGCTCCTGGCGCAACAGCATGCCAAAAACATTAACCGGATCATTGCTGAGCTGATACCCGGCAGAGATATTAAGTGACGGCCAGAAACCGGCCCGTGCCTGCATCTGCCCGGCCAGCGCCATTGTTACATCACCATGCGCGGCCTTAAGCCCGGGATAATAGGCCAAAACCCTTTGGAAAAATGTTTCAAACGATAAAACCTGTGTTGCCGCCGACGGCTCAGCCATGGTCACAGAAAAGAAACTGATCAGAACACCCAGGATTAATCTGGATAACATACACCCTCCTTTTATCATCATAACTTTCTTGCTGTCACCAGAAAAACCCCGAACACCCGCTCCTGGCCTTGCGGCCCGGGCTTGTGCATCTGGGCGGCCGTCGTAAAACACACATCGGTAAACCCGGCCTGTGTGATCAACCGCCCCAGTGCCGCGCGGTCAAAACCAAAATGAAAAACACCGTCATTATTTTCATGAAAACCGCCATCCTCGGTATCCAGATCCGCCAGCGCTATATAGCCATCCTTGAGAATCGCCTGATGGAAACATTTCAAAATCCCCGACGTATCTTTAATATGATGCAAGGTCATGCTGCTGATGAGCGCATGATAAGGACCGTTTAGAACACCCCCTTGAGAGAGATCCGCGTGCAGTATTGTGATATGGCCCGTTTTCTGCTGCCGGGTTTTTTCTTCAAGAACATCCAGCATGCCTCTGGAACTGTCCACACCCGTCACAGACTTGACCTGGCGAGCGATCGGCAGTGTCACAAGCCCGGTGCCGCAGCCAAAATCAAGCACGTCCATATCCGGCGTCAAAACCAGTTTGGCTGAAATAGCACACGCCACATCCGACGCCAGTTTCATGCGTGGCGGCGTATCCCAGAAAGCTGCTTCCTTGTCAAAATCACGTTTTGGGGAATCCATGATCACTCCTATTTTGAAAAGATCATCTGCAGCGAAACGAGTAATAGAAAAACGCCAAACAACCGCTTTAACAAAGGCTCGGAAATGCCTTGCGCCACATTCGCTCCCAAAAGCCCCCCCAACAGAAATCCAAGGCAAATAAATGCTGCTATCGGCAAATTGATATGACCACTTTGATAATAACGCCATGCCGCCAGAATGCCGATCGGCGGAATTAAAATAGCCAACGTCGTTCCCTGCGCCTGATGCTGTGTCATCCCAAAAAAGAGTGTCAATGCCGGCACCAGGACCAACCCGCCGCCAATGCCAAAAAGCCCCGCAAAAGTGCCCGCGATCAACCCCAGTAAAATGAACAACATGATTTGCATCGAAAAAACCCCCTTAACTCAGCCCATCAAATAAACAAATTCACGTTGCCCTGATCAGCCCTCTCAAGATACATCGCCACACCGCCGAATTCAACACCATCAATCAATTCTTCTTTCTTGATGCCCATAAGATCCATGGACATGGTGCAGGCCACGAGCCTGACACCGGAATGCTGGGCCATCTGAATGAATTCAGGCAGCGATGAAACATTTTTATGCTTCATGATCTGTTTGATCAGCCATGTTCCGGCACCACCCATATTCATCCGGGAAAGCGTCAGCTGATCAACCCCGCGCGGCATCATCCAGCCGAACATATGTTCGATCAAATTCTTTTTAACAGGAACCATGGCAGATTTACGCAGCGCATTCAACCCCCAGAATGTAAAGAAAAGCGTGACCCCAGCGCCCATCGCCGCGGCCCCGGTGGCGATCACAAAAGCTGCCACGACCTTGTCAAAGTCACTGCTGAAAACAACGATTGTCTTGGATGAAACACCTCCCGCCGGAGATTGAGCCACCGCAACTTTTTCCTGCTTGCGGATCACAGCCACAACAGATGATTTCTCTGACCGGAGTTCAACCAGCTGATGGCCGGTGGCCTGGCACCAGGCTTTCACATCCCCCGGAAAACCGGGATCTGTCGCCGCAATCTCAAGGCTATCACCCACCAGCATTTGATCCATGGCCTCTTTGATACGGATAATAGGGCCCGGACACTGCAAGGCACACGCATCGATCTTTTTGAACGAACCACTGGATACCGGTTGTTTTACTCCCACAGACTGCGACCCGGCATCATCAGTCAACTCTTTAACAGACGCCTTGGGTTGCGTAAAAAGGCCCGTTGCCGCTTCATACGTCAAATAGCCGCCCGAAAGGTTACGGCACTTAAACCCGTGTTGCAACAATATACGGCACGCCAGATATCCCCGCAAACCAACCTTACAATACACCAGCAATTCCTTATCTTTGGATAATTCTGTCCAACGTTGGCGCAATTCATCCAGCGGAATATGCACCGCCCCCGGGATCTTTCCCAATGCAACTTCCTGGGCATCACGCACATCCACAACCAACTGATCCGCACGCGGCTTAAGTACATCCGCCACATGACACACCGGGCATAAACCATCCATCAGATTAGCCGCCACAAAACCCAGATAATTGATTGGATCCTTGGCCGAACCATAGGGCGGCGCATAACTTAATTCAAGATCCTGAAGGTCCCGTGCACTTAAGCCCGCACGCATGGCCACGGCTACCACATCCATGCGCTTGTCCACCCCCCGGCGCCCAACCGCCTGCGCGCCCAGGATCCGACCACTGGAGGGATCAAACAAAAGTTTCATACTGATCGGCGTAGCTCCCGGGTAATAACTGGCATGATCCGCGGGATGAATATAAATTTTCTCGTAAGCAACGCCTTTTTCCTTCAACTGTTTCTCATTAACACCGGTCATCCCCACCGTAAGCCCGAAAACCTTGCATACAGCAGTACCCTGGGTGTTCTTGTAAACAGACGCCCGGCCAAATATAGCATCCGCGGCAATACGACCCTGCCGGTTCGCCGGCCCTGCCAAAGGAATGCCTGTTTTTCCCCCTGTGATAAGATCCGTTACCTCCACCGCATCCCCCACAGCAAAAATGTTTGCATCCGTAGTGCGCATATTGGCATCCACCACGATACCACCGCGCTCACCGATTTTAAGGCCTGCCTCCTGGGCCAAACGCGCCTCGGGTCTGACGCCAATGGCCAGAACGGCCATATCACACGCCATGGATTCACCTGTACTTAATTCAAGGGTCAGGGCATCCGGGGTATCCACAAACCCTTTCACGGCCGTCCCCAGGCGAAGATCCACCCCTTTTAAAACAAGCTCCTGGTGCAAAAACGCGGCCATTTCCGGATCAACCGGTGCCATGACCTGGCTCTGCCATTCAACCAGTGTCACCTTGATCTTGCGCTCGCACAAGGCTTCTGCCATCTCAAGGCCGATATAACCGCCGCCAATCACCACGGCCTTGGTCACAACACCCTGATCAATCCTGGTTTTTATGGCATCCATATCCGCCAGACTGCGCAGAGTGCAGACTTTTGCCGATCCGATGCCCGGCAACGCTGGCCTGAGGGGCTCGGCCCCCGGACTCAAAATAAGCACATCATAAGATTCCTTGCGTTCTGTTCCGGTAGGCAAATCTTTGGTAAGCACCCACTTCCCTTCACGGTCAATCTTGAGTACTTCGGTATGGACCCGCACATCAATGCGAAAGCGCTTGCGCATGGCTTGTGGTGTTTGAACCAGCAAACGCTCGCGATCGGCAATGACACCGCCAATGTGATACGGCAATCCACAGTTGGCAAAGGAAATATGTTCGCCCCGCTCCAACAAAACAATTTCAGCGTCCTCAGAAAGCCTGCGCGCCCTGGCCGCAGCTGAAGCACCTCCAGCCACACCACCCACGATCAATATCCTCATGCCGCACCTCGTAATTTCTTTCCCGTTAAACCTGCTTGACCCGCCAACCGGGGGCAATTGATGCGCAACGCCTTCCCTTTTATAAGAGCTTCGGCTATTTTAGCATGCGCCCTGTTTATCATGTTGCTGAATGTCGGACGTGAAATGCCCATTTGCGCCGCTGCATCTTCCTGGTACAACCCCTTGTAATCAGCCAGGCGCACGGCTTCCATTTCATCGACCTCAATCACAACCTCAAGAAGATCATCCGCCCTGACCCCCTGGGGTTTAAAGATCGCTGATTTTAAATCCAGACATATTTTACGTTTCTTTAACGGACGCGG
Source organism: Candidatus Omnitrophota bacterium (assembly GCA_043798045.1). GTDB lineage: Bacteria > Omnitrophota > Gorgyraeia > Zapsychrales > Fredricksoniimonadaceae > Fredricksoniimonas. The sequence continues at coordinate 10,288 of JAZDPD010000114.1, forward strand.
CATAACTTCCTTTCAGTTACTAACATATGTCAATAATAACAAGAAACACCTCTTTGTCAAATTAAAAAACCTCCGCCAGGCTTTTAGACCTGATGGAGGTTTCTTAAAAAGAGAGAATGCCTGGTGAAACTGGTAAAGGGCGGACACATGGGGCCGCCCCTACAATACAAATTATATTAACACATCATCCGCAACCACGTCCGTACGGCGGGCGAAATAGCCGCCCGGCAAGGCATCGTGATGAGAAAGCTTGATGCTTTCATCCAACGGGACAAGCCCCAGGAGCGGCCTTAAATTGACCGGCTGCGGCATCCCAACCGGCACAGGCACAAACCCTTTAAGATCCGCCTTAAGCTGCAGCATCTGGGCCGGGTCAAACTGCGGCATGCCTAAAGCATCCTTAGCTATCACCTTAAGATAATCACCGTTACCAAGGTCAATACCACCGTAAGATGCCGCGTTGTCAATAGATACCGCACCATCTTCATCTGCAACACCGGCATCAACAACCATGGCCTGATCGGTCTTGCCAAACATCAACTCCCGACCTGATTTATTCAGAAAATCAAACGTGACCTGCATTTGATTTTCATCCGCCTCCGAGGGCGCAGCCACTTCAACATAAAACTTGATCGCAGGCTCTGTCCCTGAAGGACGCAACAGAATCCAACCAGACGGAAGAACCAGCTTCACACCATCAAGCGTTATGACCTCCAAAACCTTCTCGCCAGTAATCTGCTCTATATTCCTCACCACAGTCAACTCTTCGTCTTTAACCCCCGAAGACTGTTCCTGCTTTGTTTGAGCAATAATATCCAATACGGGCTTCTTGATGGAATCATCATCGCCTCTGATGGTCATTGTTTTAATCAAAAACTTTTGACCAATAGCTTTTTGAATCTCTGTTTTATATTCAGTGAGAGATTTACCTGTTTTGGCCAACATCCAAAGTCCCATAACACCTACTACAATACCGTCGTCCCAGGAATTCTGAAAAGGGCCAACCATCACGTGCGAACTCTCCTCACCACCGACAACATACTTCTTGCCTGCAAATGACGACGCTACAACATTTTTAAAACCAACAGCAAATTCATCAAGTTCTGACTCAAGGTGATTGGCCACAGCATTGACAAAATTACTGGTCGCTACTGTTTTAGCAAATCCACCCTGAAGCCCAATTTCTTTCTTTAGAAAATAACCAATTAAAGCAATCATGTCATTAGCCGACATGAACTCACCGTTTAAATCAATATTCCCGAAACGATCAGCATCAGCATCAGCGGAACTGCCCATCCAACGCCCAGAACCCTTCTTAACTTCCGCCATTAACTTAGCCCTACTATCGTCTAATGTCGGATTGGGCTCCTTATTCACATCTTTAAATTCAGGATCATTATTATTATCATTAATCATCGTAAAGAAATTACGACCAGCATCTTTAGCCAAACTGCCGTAAAGCGCCTGAAAATACTGCACCGCAGATCCTTGCATGGGGTCCAAAACCAGACGAAAATCTGGAGTATTCTTTATGTAATCCACAATGCTCTGCCAAGCCCCCATAGATTTTAATCCAGGGATAATATAACCACTCACATACATTTGAACAGCTTCTTGAACAGGAATTTCTTCAATAACCCCCGCAACTTTGGCCTGTTCATAATCATTAACCATAAGCATGGCATCCGTACCATTGGCTAAAACTGTGATTTTATCCGTAACATCCCCGGGTGCCGCCCCACCGTGTGGCGGAGAGAACTTGACACCGCCATCCGTATAAGGACTATGACTGGCCGTAAAAGCAACAAAACCAGCGGCATTAGAATCTGAATTTGTCAAATACGCCAACACGGGTACCGGTGTCGGTTCTTCAGCCACAAGACGAACCTTAAGTCCATTGGCAACTAAAATCCTGGCTGCATCCTTAACAGCTTCCTTATTATCCTGACGCGGGTCATAACCAACATACATCGTTTTACCCGGCGTTACGTTACTAGCATAAAGGGCAATACCATTCACGATCCTGTTCTTATGATTAGGCGTGAAATCAAGCGTAAATAAACCGCGATCACCGCTTGTCCCGAATTTCACGGGACGATGCGTCTTATCCCCCGGAATGATCGGCTCAAGGTGAGTCACAGCTATTTCAACTTTGATCATGTTTTCAATTATGCTTTTTATTACAATCCAAGGCAAAGAAAGAATATGCCCAGGAATGGACGTTTCAAAAACAGTTTTTCCATCTTTCACAACCGTAACCTGACTTGCCTTTGAATACTCATAATCAAAACTAATCCTGACAGCATCGTTAGCCAAAACATTAAAAACTACCCCGCGCTGATGCGGCCCATACATCTGGTCATTGGTAACTTCCTGACGAATAAACGTCAAAAGCTCCTTGGCCGGCATTGGCGCAACGTCAGAAGCAACGTCCTGCCCCATGGCCAAGTCGATTTTCTTTATTTGAGATTCAATATAGTTCACGATATTGCCTGCGGCAAAAGCCTCTGCACTAACAATCACCTGAACAATCTCATCATCGGCACTTAAACTTTTCAATATTGTTTCAGCTTGAGATTCTGATGCTTGAACAATAACCAAAGGTTTTTGACCAATACTCCCCAAATAAAAACCCTTCTTTCCACCCTTCCTGAGTTTCTGTATAAAAAGTGTCCCGAATGCATTTTTATTCCCCGTCACTCTCGGACCATAGACGATCCAACCCTTATTGACTGAAGTATACGGCTCCACCATTACCTGGGCAGCATCTGACGCCATCTCCTTTTCAAGCTTATTCTTTATATCATCCGGGGTATACTCATTAAAATCAAAAGAAAACTCCCTGGAATACAAAGCCGCCTTCTTAACGGCATCTGAACCGCGTGCTGGCACCAAGAATACGGTACTCTTATAAGTAACCGGATCAAACACAGCTTCCATCGTATAATTCCCGTCAACCAGTGGCATCGTCCAATGGTTTCTTGCACGCACAATACGGGGATAATCAATACTCAATCGAACGATTTTCAAAAGTTCCGCACGCGTATCCCCCTGCTCACTATCAGCTTGCGCTGTCAGAACACCTTTCATCAAATACTCAAAATTCTTGCGATAGATAGAATCTGTTAAATCCGGCACAAGGATCGTAACAGTTTCTGTTTGAACATCCTGTTGCCTGAATACATCCGCATAAATACTCGCATAAAGATTGCGCACTTCAGAGGGTGTCAATCCATGCAAATAATCCGCCACCGCGCCATCGGCCACAAGAGGCTTTTCCAGCTGATTGGCTATTTTAAACGACCTGATGGACTGAATAATAATTTCCACACCCACGTCGGCACCCTGAACTGTTAATTGACGGGATTTATGCTGCTCGGCAGGACCGAAATCCACGCGATCCGCCCCGAACGCTTCCAGCAATGCCTTTAACGCTTCGGTTTGCTCATTGCGATCCTCATAAATCATGATGTTGGCCGGCTTCCCCTTGGCATGCGCATCCTGAATCACCGCCACCATATTCTTTTGAAAATCAGTTAACTCATCATAAAGCGGCCCTTTTAGCGTTGCCACTTGCTCGGCAATCAACGCAAAGGCATCCACCCCTGTCACATACTCGCCTTTCGAATTGCGCAAACCAGTTTTCTCCGGCACCATAAAAGGCCCGTAATCAATCAGCTTTTCCTGTTGCCTATAGAAATCGTACCTTTGTTTCTTATCACGAACAGGTAATCCATGCACATCTTTCTTTCCCTGATCATTAAAGATGTTTGCCCCACCGCCTTTGACCACAAGCTTCTTGGCCATCTCAACACCCGGCTGACGAAACGGCGTAATATCGTTGAACAACTTGTTCAATGCAACGAGTGCATCCTTATCGTTGGAATCAGAATCAGGACCATTCATGATCTGGCGCATAACATTCTCATCATTCAGGTCAAGCCCGACACCCATACCGCGCTTCTTGGCATCCGACAACACATGCGCCAGATAATAAACACCAAGACGTGTCGTGAAATCTTCCACGAACTGCATGATCCTGGCCAATTCTTCCTCATTCACACCGTCCATCTCGTACCGATAAACAATATTATTTGCCTCAATCTGGGGATCAAGCGCCATCGGCGTCTGCCCTTTAACATCAATGATGAAATAAAACTTTGGCGAATCGTTAAATTGCAAAGCCTGATTAATCCGGTCAGGCCCATAAATAAACGTCTGAAGTCCTAGGTTATACCCTAACTGACGCCCTTTCCCTGTACTCTCAGGCACCGTTTGCCCCTGAGCTTCGGCTAATGATAAAAAGCGCCGATCCGGAATACCAATGATCATATGGTGAAGGCCGCCCTCAACAACCGCTTTGGCCAACCGTTGGGTCGCATACCCGCTCGTCCCCTGATCTTTCTTTGACTCCGCAAAACCAGCCTCCAGCATGGCCTTGACATCCAATCCCAGCAAAGCGTTGATCGCCAAACTGTTGGGACTAATACCCTGAAAACGGCCGCCGAGATTTCCCAGCATTTCAATTTCAACTACCTGATCCTGCGGATCCTGATACAACTCACCCAGGAACCCTTCTTTGATCATCCGGTCAAGCAGACTTCCTGATTGCTTCAGCGTATCCCACGCCCCTGTCACAAAAATCATATGGCTAAAAACAATCCTCAAAACCTCAACCTGTTCTTTATTGACATTCAATTTTGCCAGTGTCTGCGCAGCAAGTTCTGTAGGATTATTAATATTCCATATGTTATTAACAAGTGTTTCCGCAAGCCTGATACCATCTTCATCACCAAACAATAATCTGGCCCAAACATAAATCTTGGTACGCAACTCATTCTGGAACTCGATCATGGTTTCATCGGTTTTTCCTGATTTCGAACCAATGACATCCAAAAGCCTGATGGGCAGGTCCTTGAGTATTATTGTTCTTTCCTGTAATGATTTTTTTAAGAAACTTTCCTGCGCATATCCAGCCCCAGATAAAGCTTTTCGAAAAGATAAAACCCACATGTCCTGTTTCTTCTGATAATCAATGCCCAAAGAATCCTGAACATCAAGCACGCGATTCGAATGCTTAACAACAAGATCCTTGGCCTGGACAACACATGTTGTTTGTCCGCCAATGCCCAACACAGAAATGGTGACATCACCTGTAAAACTGGAAGGATCAGTCCCATAATGACGCTGAACAAATTTATTGATCGAAGCCAGCGCCGAAGTGATCGTTGATCCATACCGGGGAGAACGGCTATTGGGATCGCCAACAAAATTACCGTCAGCCACATGCCCAAACCCTTCCGGATCATGCTTGGGGCCGTATTTCATCAAGGAAGCAGCTATTTGCGTTACCGCCGGGGTCAACTTAATCTTCGCAGATATTTGCGCTTCATCAGCCAAAGCTTGAAATCTCATTTGGATCGAAGAAACTCCGCCATCAAATTTCACGTCTTGTGCGGCATCAAGCCCGGTTTTAATCACCGGCGTCATGGCATAATCAAAATTCGCACCGCCGGAGAAATACTTGCGGGGCTGGCGTTCATCATTCATTGAGGGCACGCCATGGCGTGCCCCTACGGCATCATCCTTGATATAATTAAAAACGCCCTTGCGATATGCTTCCATGTACTGCGCATACACTTTCTCACGCGCGTTCTGTTCTTCGATGGTGATGCCTTCAACTTTATTGGTATTGGCATACACCTGATTGAGCAAACTTGTCTTTAAAGCGTTCTTATACCAACCCGCGAGGATTAATGACTGGAACACCTGGCGCAATGCGGCAAAATTCTTGCCTTCATTGACTTCTTTTTCAAGGACGGGGATGATGATTTCGCGTACCACGTCTTTGGCCATCTCACCCGCTAATGTACGGGCCGGCCCCTGTGCCGGCCCTTTACCCGCCGCCACGCCATTGGCCGCCGCATAATCCGATTCCAACATCACCTTCAAATGTGACCCGGCTACAAACGCATTGTTGCCGTTCTGATACACCGTGGCTTCACTGGGCGCAATCCATACTTTATTGAACGTATCAACCGGAACATCAGTACTTCCGAATTTGCTGTACGCACGGCTGTAAATCTCATCCCAAAACTTGCGCCCCAAGTCATTTTCCGGATACATTAAGGATGACGTAATCTGCTTGAGAATATAATCCTGGGCTAAAAGTTCTTTGCCCACATCAGTATGCGACAAATTATCCGCCATGATGCGATCATTCTCCTTGGGCGACAAGTTAACCCACAATTCGTTTTCAGGCACGGCAACGCCCGCCAGAAAATACTTAGCAAGTTTGGTTGTTTCATCCAAAAGAGCCTGGCCATTAAGACCACTTTGCCCGTTATCCACGATGAAATCAAACAACAAGGGATCTTCAGGATGAATAGAAACGCCTTTTAAGACAACAGGCGAAAACACACCCGAAAGCCCGATCATCTGCCCTGGCTGGGGTAAATTGAAAACAACTTGCGCATATGAAGGAGAAATAAAACTGGTGAGAATAAAGGCAGTTACAACAAAAAGGCTCAACAACTTCCTCATGACAACCTGAAAAAGGTTGTCGGCATAAAAATACACCATGCGCTAACTCCTATTTTGAGTGTTTGTAGACAGCTATGGATGTTAACAACTGCAACCAATTGCAAAAGAATATACTCCTTAAAAAAAACCTTGTCAAGGGCAGATAAACGGCATGCGGATAAAGGCGTGCTCCCTAGGGATTTTCTATGAATGCAAGCCCTTGCACGGTTTGGATTGATATAATTCTGGGAGTAAAACCATCGAGGTTTTCAGAAGGCATCGCGGAAGATTTGAAATCAATCGCTTGGGTTCCGGCACCTTCTTTGATCTTCAAACGGGCTTCAACGTGGCGCACGTCGATACCGCCGTATTGATCCTGCTTCTGCGCGAAGTCTTCCATACGCTTGGCTATCATAGACGGAATAAACGATTTCTTTTTCGAATGGACATAATTGGCTGCCTCAACCGCATTGGCCAACCAAATAATCTTCAACAAACTTGAACGGAAAGGAAAAGCTTTCCTGTCTTCCGCTTTAAAATATTCCTTATGTTCCCACGATTGCAAAACGGCCATCAAAAGTGTTTTAACCTGAACCTCCACCATTGAATCTCCTTCTCCCAACATAAAACCCAAATGAAACGCACGATACCAATCAGGAGTATAGCCTCGATCTTGAGAACCCAGCTCATAATAGTTAGCACCATACACAAGAACCCTGTGCCCTAAAAGATCCAGCCGTTTATTCTTTGAAAAATCAGTTCGATTAAAATTTATTGCATCTTGTTTCAACTGCGCCAGTTGACGCCCCAATTGACGCTTCAATTCATCGCTCTTTTTATTGCTCCTCAATAAATTGACCGAACGAATAGCCTCCTCAATCCGCATCTGTTCTTTTTCATTTCTCTGTTTGAAATTCATATACAGTTCGCTGCCCTTGATAACAGCATCAACACCTTTACTCATCAACTCAACACCCCCTTCGGACCCCGCAATCCGCCCCCCATTATAATCGAACACCTCTTCAAACATCTTCCCATCCTCAATTTTACCCCGCAGACTTTTCTCACTTTTAGCTCTTGAAAACAAAATTGTCTCAAACTTCTCGGTTATATTTATCCGCATGAATCGCGTCATTCTGGAGAGAAAATCAAAACTTCGTGGCAGTAAATCTTCAGCCCGGGCTACTTCAAGCGCAAACCTTGTATTCACATCCATGGATTCGGAAAGAATTTTCTGCTTCCGGTCATAAACAAACTCTTTTTTATGTTTCAAATCGGGCATTCTAACAGCAATGGGGTTGCCTTTTTCATCATTGACCAAAGAATAGGCTGATTCCATATCCAGAGCAAATTCCTGAAACTCATCAGCAAAATCCAACGTACTAATAACACTCGTAAAACCTTCAATAAGTTCTGAATTTAATCCGAGTGTTTGAAGAATTTCCCGATAAGGAATTTCTTCTGTTTTAAAAGACATTAATCCAACAGCCAGCATCACCCGAAAAACAAAATATGTAGTCGATCCTGAAAAAGCGTTTTTATAATCCCATGAGTAAAGGATCAAGAAAAGCAACGCCTCTTTCTAGACACAAAATCCATTCTTGGATCAAGACACAAAAAGCCCTCCAAAGCTTTTTGAAGTTAAATCCGCACGC
>JAZDPD010000242.1:0-6995 GCA_043798045.1 Candidatus Omnitrophota bacterium
AATCAACGACTGCTCCTTGTTCCGCCAGTCGATCTCGATAAATTGCTTCGAATGAAACATACGTTAATCAATCAAAGGGGTAAGGATCTATTGACCGTTCCCTAATTTCTCAATAAATATCCTCTGTTCTATGGAGTGACAATGCCGTTTTCTATTTGAGGAACTGAAGGAGATCGGCCAACGGCTGGATATCAATGATCACCGGCATGAGTCCGTCGGCGCGTTGCATGGCTTCTAACTGCGCAGGATCAACATTCAATTCGACCGCCTCACCTGAACTTTTAATATCAAGCCGCTCAGGATTCAAATCAATACCACCCTTGTCCGAAGATAACTCAATATCAGGCACCGGCCGGTTTTCATCCATTTTGGTCCCCCACAGACGGTACAAGGCATCATTGTCCGCAACACCGATATCATCAAGGTATTTACCATCATCACGGTCCTGATAAGATTGCCACGCACTCCGCCCCTTACGTATGGAATCTTTTGCATCCACGGGTCTAAAGATAAAACCATTAAAAAGACGATGGTCACGTCCTACAACCTGAGCCCGGCCATAATCAATGAGATACAACTTTCCGGTTTTCTCGTCCAAACCGTAATTCATAGGTATCAGTGCATCTGAATAATATATACCGCGCGCCATCATTTCCTCGATAAGGTTCTTTTCCAACAAGACAAGATCAACCGGGCGGCCATCAGGCAAAACAGAATATATAATATCCGTCATCCTAAATGTAATAAACACTTTCAATTTTTTCTGAATAACAACAAACGGATATTTCACACCAGCTACCTCAACATCACTGACTGTATTAAAATCCGCAACAATGCCCCCCATCGCCCTTTTCGCCCGCGCCAGCCAACCTTCCTCCTCGTCGGCATGAGGGATCTTGATGACATACCCTGCCAAAGTAGAATCAGGACGCGTGTCTTCCAATACATCCTGAAAAGACCTGCCGCCTGGACTAAGACGCACCAACACCGCTGATTTGATCCATTGCCGCACCTGATCTTCGTTGTTGACACGTAACGACATGGCATCATCACGCTGCCCTGCTACCTGAGCACGATCAGACAGCGCTGATTCCACAGAAATACCCCTGCCTAATTGTGTGTAAAAATCATGATTCGCCTCCCAATTCTTGCGTGACCATTCGGGCAATACAGCTAAAACCTGTTCAAATAAAGGATCAGCCCTTAGCTCATCCATAAATCCTACCTCTAATTTACCAAACTCCTGGTCTGACGACATTTCCTTGTTGATTTCCATTAAAAGTTCCTGGGTATTGCGATAATGCTCGTGCGGCCCAAAATACACAAACCCTGAAATCTTATCCATCAGCTGTACGATCTCGGCCCGCCGGGCAACAGACTCCCTGTTATCTTCAGCCACTTTGTCCAAAGACTGATTAAACAACTCCACCTGTTCCGCCTTCCATGGATGATCTGTGTGTCGGATGATCGCGAGCACGGCTGAAAACCCATTCTCTCCGATTAGGTCCACAATCTTTTCTTTTAAGAGAAGGTCTTCCTCAATCTGCGCTATCGTTCTGTCAACACGCGGCGCTGACATTTCCGGGCGCTTGTCAAAATCATGCAACGATGTGGCAATCCAAGCCTGTAGCAATTCATCATGTGAATACCCCTCTGCCGACAGCGCCAGATAGGTCAAATACGATACATATAATCCATGTTCATAAGAATGATAGCCCTGGCCCTCCCGCCCGCTTTGACCTTTAAATTGGGCAAGATAATCGTAGAGCGCTTGCGCCTCTGGAAACAACCCAGAAGACAACTGAATAATTTGCTCAGGCGCCAATATCTCACCCGCTTTCATCGCCGCGTCTGCCACCTTAAGAAAATCATCAGGATACTGTTCAAGCTGAAGCGCATTGGCAAAGACAAGAGGCATGTCAACTTCTTTTAACACCCTAGATCGCTTGAACGTCGAAATCTTATTCGAGCGCAGGACAACGCTAACGGTATTTTGTGCCACACCAAACATAGCAGCGATCTCACTCTGTTTCATCAGCACGATCGTATTTCGACGTAAACGCGCCCACGCCATTAACTGCAAAACACCATCACTGGTTTGATGCCCCATTGTTGTGATGCGATACTTATTCATAACCTGCATGACCAGGAATTGGGAAACACCAAATTGGCGCGCCAAAACAATCTGCGTCACATCAACTTTCGTACCCTCATGTTTTTTAGCCCATCGGATCAAACGAAGTTTATTCATGCTGAGACTCTCCTGCCCTATCGTCCTAACATTAAATCCACCAAGGATCGCACTAACACTTTGCTGAGAAATACCAAACAATTTAGCCAACTCACTTTGTTTGATGATGACTTTCTTATCACGATATGCAGCCGCCCATTCACGGAATATTTGCGTGCGCAATGCCCTTTGTTTGATCCAGCCAGACTTGATGTCAGCGAACTGTTCTTTCAGCCGCGCATTGAAAACCGGCAGAACCCAATCAGGGCCTGGCATCACTGCAGCAGACACTGACTGTTCTACCGCAACATTCATGGCTTGATCCTTGTTCCTTTGCGGCAACGCCACATCCTTCTTTTTCCCGTCCAAGAGCTTGCTCGGATGAACGATCACCACAAAAGCACCTTCCTTCACCATGTCGAATAACTCGATAACTTCATCATTTTTCATTCGGATACAACCATGTGAAGCCGGCGTCCCGACAAACTGTTCCTGGTTTGTTCCATGAATATAGATCGCACGCTCCAGAGAATTGGCATTATGCCCTTCCTGCCCATCAAGCGTCATGATCCGGCTTAGCACCGCATCCTCATCCGGCTTCGGCACTCTTTTATCCGGCATTTTATTGATAAACCATTTGCCTTTCTTCGCACCCGCACCGATCTTATCGTGGATCCTGAATATTCCGTCGGGTGTCTTATTACTGCCTTTTTGTGTGCCGACACCTTTTATTGACGTTGAAACAGGATACTTTTTTAGAATACGACCATCCTTAAGTACAAACAATTTCTGATCTTGCGGATCAATGATCAAAACAAGCTCATTTTTTGCTACAGCAAACTTTTTCGACAACATCCTCAATCCATAATCAACAGCAGCCACACCCGATTGACCATACTCCAGTTGCGGCAACGTCGAAGGATCTTCATCTTTTAAGAAATCATCACGGTGCACAAAGAACATTGTCACTGCTGTTATAACAAGAACTGCAGCGCCCGTTAATAAAAGGCGCCCCGGCGTAATTTGCGCAAAATCACTCCCGACATCTTTTACTTCACCGGCCGACTTCGCGTCAAACACCTTAAGCGGTGACTTAAAATATTGGATCGGGGTGCGGGGGTCCATCTGCCAGGATTCATCAGACTGATCCAAATCAAGCCTCAACGGCAATCTGGAATCATCGTGAATTGCAGAAATACGTAAAAACCTTGGAGCTGGAAAATCCTTAATAGCCTCATATATACGCTGCAAATCATCTGAATCTTTCAACAAATTCAGATGATCCGTGTCCAGGAACATATTCTGCCACAACCTCCAATACCCTTGCTGAACAACCTCAACCCCCGCCTTCACATCTTCAAGCCTATTGTTCGACACAAACCCCTGTAGCGACTTTCTTTCAGCCAATAAATCTATAATGGGCTGCTTCCAATTCGCAGGAATCGTTGACATCGTGACCTCATCAAACGAAGACAAAACAAATGTCCTTATAAACCAGACCAAGAGCTCAAACTCATCAGAAGATGAATCCGGAAACATATCGCGCACCAATAAAGAGGGGGATTTCTCTTCAGAGTTAATAAAATATGCATGCCCGTCTGCGCCAATAACCCCCCAGGCCGTTTCTTGTGCACCCAGGATTGTTTCAGCACCATTATCTTGCGCAAGAGCACGTAAGACATCAGCGGGAACACCCAAATCAATCAACAATTTTGCCGCATCCCCTTTCCAGAGAACCTTGCCTGGCTTACGTATTTCAAAACGACCCACCCCATTCGTCCCGTCAGCCAACCCCCTGGAACTAGCCAACATTTTCTTTTTCAAAGAACTTTTTTTAACAACTGTTAACACATCTTCGGACATCCACTGCATCCCTTTCAATACAAACCAAGCCTTGGGATATTGTTCAAAAACACTTTCGCTCTTTAAATCATAAACTCTCACAGACACCTTTTTCCCCGACTCAAGGGCCCCTTCCATGATTGGCATAAACCGCGCCACATGCCGATCCACTAATTTTGCCCAACGCTCATCCTGACGCGCCGACTCCAAAGACAACCCTCTTTCATACATTTCTTTTAAGAAATTAATCACAGACCAGTGATCCACTCTGAAACTGAGGCCAAAATTACCAACGGGAAGCTGTTTGATAATATCTTTTGTATACGGCGACAACTTTCCACCAAGGCCATGCGTAACCTCGCGGTATAATGAAAAACGCAGCCTACGTTCCCATCCAACCAAATCAGCATAATCTGCCCCCATGACAGGGTCATAATAATCAAGGGGTTCTGTATTGAAGTAAAATTGCGGCGGGGCCGCTTTCTGACGAAGCATTTTCTGGATCTTGACCGCCATAGGAAGCGGCATGGACATCACCGGCCCCTTATCACGGGATACCATGCAAAAAACACATTGATTCGTACAACCATCTGTAACGCGAATATCAAAACGAAGTTTCGAAGAAATCTCGGTCAAATCCAGGCGTGACAAATCCAAAAACGGCGCCACATCAATAAACAAATCATCCTGAATCCGTGTTACCGTTGGTATCAATCGCATCAAATCCTTACATTCTGATAAAACATCAGCATCCCATTTAAATCCCTTACGTTCTATACGCCCCAGCATGTTCTTAAATAGCTGAATAACACTTCGACCTCGAGGGCTTAAGTAATCACGAACCCCCTCGCGTGTGCGATACATCGAATAACCGCGCAAAACCTGCGCTCCCAAAACAAGAAGGACCTTGTATTCCTTTGTTTCGGAACGACGGTACTCTGCATTTAATACAGCATCAATACGCGCTGCCAAACGGCGCCCTTTATCAGGACTGCTTAACCCATCCATCATGGCCTGGTCGATATCATCCTGCAAAGGATCGCGGTCGGGGTCATCTTGAAGAATGTCTAAGGCTTGAACAGATGTTATTATGCCCTGTGCTCCATTACTCTCAACAGGATTGGCCTTCATGTGAACAATGCTTAACTGGGAATTGCCAGCAGGCAACCTTGCGAGATCTGAAACTATTCTCATCACGTTATCTGAAATCCGTAAAGAAAACCCGCCGGAGAAATATTGGCGCGGACCGTTTTGAACATTTTGTTGGGGCGATTCATGAATCGCCCCTACGGAATCATCAATATAATTGAACACGCCCTTCTTGAACGCATCGACGTATTGGGCCCATATTTTTTCTTTTTCATTTTTGTCGACGATGTTAACCCCAACAGTTTTGTTATGATCGACGTAATATTGCATTGGGTTCGAAACGCCATCCGGGAGACCCAACGAGTCGCCCCTACGGTCATCCTGTATTGCATTAATGATTTTTCGTTTGTACCATGTGGCAAGAATTAAGGAATGATACACCTGGCGTAATTGGGCAAAATCGGCACCCTCATTCACCTCTTTTTCGAGGATGGGGATGATGATTTCGCGTAAAATCGATTTGGTCAATTCATGTGATGAATTTAATTGTAGGGGCGATTCATGAATCGCCCCTACAGAAGCCATCGTGTTTTGATTGGCCGCGGCGTTATAATCCGTTTCCAACATCACCTTCAAATGCGCTCGGGTCACATACGCGGCATTATTTTTTTCAAACACCTCCGCCTTTTCCGGTACAATCCACACCTTATTGAACGTATCAACAGGGATGTCTGTTGTACCGTATTTATCCTGCAAGGCAGCGTATACCTTCGACCAGAATTTCTTACCCACATCGCCTTCCGGATACATGAGCGATGCGGTGATCTGCTTGAGGATATAATCCTGCGCTAAAAGATCACGCCCCATCTCGGTTTGCCCAAACGCCTCTGGCACAATGCGGTCTTTTTCATACGGCGAGAGATTAACCCACAAATCTTTTTCAGGAATGGTTAACGCGGCGAGGAAATACTTGATCAATCGATTTGATTCGCCATGTAGGCGCGACCCTTGTGGTCGCCCTTTATCTAGGGCGGGCACAAGGCCCGCCCCTACGCCACGATCCAGAATAAAATCAAATCGGAAAGGATCACTGGGATAAACCTTTACCCCCTTAAGAAGCGGCGGTAAAAAAGAATGGCTTAAGGATACACGCGCTCCAGGTGCAGGAAGCGTTAAAACGCTTTGGGCGTAAACACTTACGTCAGAGCCAAGAAAGGCCAATATCAAGAAAACACTAATCAATCTGTTAATCATTAATATAAATATAAAATAATATTCATGCAAAAAACAAGGGGGGCATGAAAGATACGGCAACACAAGGAGTCGCCGCACCGTTACGCGGAGATACACAACTGTTTTATCTAATCTATCGGAACTTTTTGCAAAGAAAAAGGCCTGGCATCAGCTCACAAGATCGACTTCTGCCGATCCAATGCCTTCAATAATTTATTTAGAAAAGGCATTGAACCGGCACTTTTGATCAAAAAAAGGGCCTGGCTAAAAGCCAGGCCCTTCGCGTTCAAAAGTGCCGAGAACCAGAATTGAACTGGTGACGCAAGGATTTTCAGTCCTTCGCTCTACCAACTGAGCTATCTCGGCAAAAAACTCTTACAACTTTTTATCTAACTATCCCACGCAAAGAGCGCCCGGGACTTCCTCGTTCTGCTTCTGACAGCAGAACTCGGTCGCTGAGCTATCTCAGCAAAAATTTGTTGCTCTATTTTATATAAACTCGTCCTGTTGTCAAACTAAAAATCCGGCAGGAGCCTCGAACGCGAATTGTAACTCATAGTGCGACAAATTTGAGCTTTAAGATCAATTGTTACCCTGCAAG
>JAZDPD010000179.1:0-2894 GCA_043798045.1 Candidatus Omnitrophota bacterium
CTTACAAAGTAACAGTTATTTTTCAGATCTATGGAGCTCTTTTAAATTTTTCCTGTCGCACTTGTGATTACAATTTTCTTGTTTATCATTCACTCCCTGTTTTTAGCGAAGACTTCACCGGCATGCACCACCGAAAACTATCCAGGCATTTCATCATGTCAGGTTCATAACCGTCGGGACAGGTTGTTTCCTTAAATGACTTTCCTGTATCAAGTAAATACTGCCCCTTCTCCATCGCTCGAACAGAAGCCAAACAACATCCTGGACTTGATACCTTCTTGCACTGATTCGCAAGGGCTTTGTAATCGGGTAATTTTAATTCATCTTTGGCGCAGACATAACTATTCGAAAACAAGAATAATACAAATAATAAACCTGAAATCATTCTTTTCACTTTTTTCTTATGTATCATCAATCAATTATCAATATTTAACGACTTTTTAACTGATCTGATGCCTTCCTTGATTGTCTGGAACTTGCTCTTATCATTTTCCATTGCCTTTTCCTGTTGCTTTTTAATGGCAATGAGTTCATCATCCCAAGCCGTATTCTTTACATGTTTCTTTGATTTTTTGACTTTGTCCGGCTTGTAAATCTCGATTACGGTCTTTTCTGCCACCACAGGTTGGGGCAAGTTTTTGGCTGCCTGGCGGTCAACCAAATACTTTTGCCGGGCCGCTGCCATCGCTTCCTTGTTCGCAACAATCCTGGCTTGGCCTGCCTTGATTGCCTCGACATTTCTGGCCTTGATATCTTGCTGCAATTGTTTATAATCCCGGCGTAATGCATCTGCAGCTGCATCAATGGCCAAACGGTCATCGGTTAACATTTGAGCGTCATCTGTTATCGACTGCTGGCAACGTGCATTTGCTGCAAACAGAGAACATGAAATAGTAATGATAAATGCCAACATACCCATGGAATAACGCATACAGGCTCCTTTAATCCTACGTTGGCTCTCTAAAATAATAATACCATACTAAATTGCGTTTGGCAGATAATGAAGATGATCAATTGTAATGAAGATTGGAAATGTTAACAACTAAAATAGAAATTGTTCCATTGTCAGTATTTTTGCTATTATATCGCCATGCTGGAAACATTAACCATCAAGAATTTTGGGATCATTGACCAGGTTTCCCTCGAACTCACCCCGGAGCTGAACATTCTGACCGGTGAAACAGGTGCAGGAAAATCTATTTTGATCGACGCGTTGCGCTTTTGTCTGGGCGAACGGTTTCAGACAAGCTATTTGCGCGATGATGGCAGTCCCTGCATAGTTGAAGCCGTATTTCATATCCCCCCTGTTTTATGGAAAGAACTGCCCTGCCTGGAAGATTATTCTTCGCAGGATAATGCTGTTATTATCCAAAGGACTGTTACATCCGATGGGAAAAACCGCATCAAGTTAAACGGGTTGACCGTGACGGTATCCCAGCTTAAAGAAATTGGCGATGCGCTCATTGATTTTCACGGTCCGCATGATCATCAGCAGCTTCTGGCGGAGAACAAACACTTAAAGATACTGGATGCATTGACAGATCTGGATGAACTGCAAAAACAATACAACCTTGTTTTTAAAGAATATTTGGCAATTCAGGCAAAGATTGATGCGCTCCATAGCCTGTCAAAAACACGCGAACGTGACCTTGATCTTTTAACCCATCAGATCAAGGAACTTGAACAGGTGCCGCTGGATGAAAATCATTACCGGGAAGTTGAACACGACCAGGTCAGGATTTCCAATGCCGCGAAACTTTATGAGAATATCAGTCAGGCGCTGGACATCCTTGAGAATGATCAGGCTGGTGTTGAACTGATGTTGGGCCGTACGTTTAAACCGCTGCAGGCTTTATCGGCCATTGATGAGAAGGCTTCAGAATTCTTGAATCGAATTTCAACACTTCAGGATCAGGCTGCTGAACTCGTTACAGCTTTGAAAAATTATTCCGATTCCCTGTCTTTTGATGCTGATGACGCCAGGCACGTTAACGAACAATTTGATGCCTATGATGATATCCGTCGCAAATTTGGTCCCACGCTGGCTGATGCCCGACATTTTTATGATGCCGCACGTTCAAAGTTTGATCTTTTGAATGATTTCGAGCACAATGCCGGGACATTGTCCGTGGATCTCAAGAAAAATGAGGATGTATTATCCAAATTAGCCAGGACCATCACGCAGCGTCGCAAGAAAAGTGCTGACAGTCTTAAAACCACCATTGAAAAAGAACTTCATGAACTGGGGTTTAAATCCATTGAATTTGAGGCCAAATTTGAAAAGAAACCTTTATCTGGCGATGGCGCGGATGCCGTTGTTTTCTATATCAGCACCAATGCCGGTGAAAGTTTAAAACCCCTGGCCCAGATCATTTCTTCCGGTGAAGCTGCGCGTATTATGCTGGCGGTTAAACGCGCACTGATGAAAGTTGACCCGGTGCCGGTGCTAATATTTGATGAGATCGATGCCCAGATCGGCGGACGTCTTGGAACGGTGATTGGCCGGAAACTGAAAGAGGTTTCCAGCCACCGCCAGGTCATTCTGATCACGCATCTTCCCCAGATTGCTGCCTTTGCGCAAACACATGTCAAAATCACTAAAATCGTGGATAAAGGCCGTACCAAAACGCAACTGGCCATTATTGATGGTAAAGAAAGGGTTAATGAACTGGCACATATGATGGCTGGCGATAAAATGACAGATGCCGCGATCAAACATGCCAAAGAAATGTTAAAAGAGGCTGCTGAGCAATAAGGAAAATTGTAATCACAAGTGCGACAGGAAAAATTTAAAAGAGCTCCATAGATCAGCAAAAACTGTTACTTTGTAAGTTAGTCGACAAAACAAAGAACAGGAGATCTATGGAGCAGAGAAATTGTAACATCAAGCGCAA
>JAZDPD010000180.1:0-4165 GCA_043798045.1 Candidatus Omnitrophota bacterium
GCATTGGTATCTTGAAGGAGTATCCGTTTCATATTATTTTCCTATTTAGCCTGCTTGTAGATTGACTTAAATCTCGTAAATATGGTTCTCAACAAGTTTCTTCTGGCAAACATGTTCGTCAACAATCCTGCGGGCCACATCCTTGTTAACCTTACCGTAAAATACACGCGGCGCCCCTTCTATATTAACCTCGACCAAAGGCTCCGCTGAACAAAGCCCGACACAACCGCATTTTTTAACGTTCACATCCATGTTATGTGCCTTGATCTCTTCTGCAAGAACTTCAAGCACTTCCTTGGCGCCAGCCGCCACCCCGCAAGTACTGTAACCAACACGGATCCAGTTCTTGGGACTTTTTGCCTGAGCCTCTGACTTTAATCTATTCAATTCATCCCTGGTCATTGCCATAACGGCCCTTTCTGAAATTCAATTTTAATTCGCTTCAACACTCTTGGCATGTTCCGCGATAATGCCCATCACATCGGTCCTTTTCACCGCGCTATAGACTTTATGCCCGACCGTAATGACCGGCGCCAGGCCGCAACAACCCAGGCAGCGAACGATCTGCAAATGAAACAGCCCGTCCTTGGTGGTCTGTCCTTCTTCCACATGCAGGATGCGACGGACCTCATCAATCAATGTTGGAGCACCCTTCAGATAACAGGCTGTTCCCAAACAAACGGAAATATTGAACTTCCCGGGAGCCTGTAACTTGAAATAGTTATAAAATGTCAGAACTTCATAAATGCGCGCCAGCGGCATATCCGCCTGACGGGACACTTCAAGCGCGGCCTCACGCGGCACATAACCGTACCGATCCTGAATATCATGAAGGATCATGATGAGGTTTCCCTCTTTATCCTTCCAACGTTCAATAACAGCCTTGACGTCGTCTTTCAAGGTTTCAACGACCATAAAAAACTCCTTATCATGAACCTTTGGTTTTAGCCGGGATTTTCGGATGAACTTCCTGACCCTTGGAATCTGGCTGATTATATGGACAAGACGCTAACCTGGCAAGGAAATAATCGTGCGATTTTTATCGAATCAGGAATCAGGAATTTTTCTCGATTCTTGATTTATACGGCAGCTATGATGTAGAATATGTTTTATGAAATTTCGTTTATACCTCATCCTCATTCTTTCATGGTGCCTTATTTTCATGGGCGGACTTTTCATCAACCGTACCACGCTTGAAAATCCAAGGGCTTTCACAGGCAACGGCTACGGCGGACCAATTCAAATGCACATGGCCATGTCCGATACAGGGACGATCACTTTTGTTGACGTCAAACAACACCATGAAACTTCCTCTTATATAAGTCACCTGGAAGCTTTCCTGAAACAATTCTCCGGCCGCCCAACCCAAAACCCGCTCATCCTCGGTAAAGATATTGATGCCATTTCAGGGGCCACGATCACCAGCAAAGCCATCACGGATGCCGTCCGCCAGAAACGGGATTCAATTATGAAAATTAAAAATCCGCAACAAACAGCAAGCTTTCAACTTAGCCGGATCATCATCCCCCTGTTTCTGACATTAACCGCTATCGCGGCTTTTGCCTTGCGCCATAACCCGTTACGCTGGGCGGTATTACTCGGTGGCATGGTCTATTTCGGCATCATCCACCACAGCATGCTTTCCATCCTCCAGATCACACAAGCCGGTCTCGGGTTCTCCCCGGGTTTTACAGAAAACACCTTCTGGTGGATGCTGCTGGGAATAAGCTTTCTCAGCGCACTTTTCATCGGACGAATCTACTGCGGCTACCTTTGCCCTTTTGCCGCCATTCAGGAAATCCTTTTCTTCCTGAAAATCCGCCGGTCCACAACGGCCCCGGTCATCACACCCGCCATTGACCAGCAAAGCCGGATCATCAAATATATTTTGCTTTTTCTGATCATGGGACTTGCCCTGCTGTTTAACTCAAGTGCGGCGGGCAACATTGAACCATTCATCACACTCTTTTCAGGACATGGCAGCAAACTTGCCTGGGTTTTTCTGGCGCTCATGCTCTCCTTGGCCGTATTCAGCTTTCGCTTCTGGTGCCAATATCTTTGCCCGGTCGGTGCGCTGACAGGCCTTGCGTCCATTTTCAGTCTTTATAAAATCAAACCCAATTCAGCCTGCACGGCTTGCGGCACCTGTACCAAAGTTTGTCCGACACAAGCTATCACACCTGATGCAGAGCATATCCCGCAGATTGATACAGCCGAATGCATTGCCTGCGCCAAATGTCTTCGCGCCTGCCCTGCCCACGCACTGCACATCCAAGGACCCGGCCATGTCCAAAAATGACCGCCTTTTTATTGCCATCCTTTTGCTATCACTTATCATGGTCGGCATGATCATGACCGACAATATCAACTATGCCAACACGACGGCAGCATCAACCGTTAACCCCCAGGGGCCAAGTGCTGCTCGTCAAGAAATACTCAACTTGAAACTTCCCTTGCATGAAGCCCTGTACTGGAAAAACACCCGTGAATAATCCCGGATTATGCATTCATGTCACCATCAGGAAGAAGCCAGGATGCAATCCACATGACAACTGCTTATTGAAAAATGCAAAATAAAGTCGAATGCCTTCTTTGCCCGCATCATTGCAAACTTGCGCCAGGACAGCGCGGCGAATGCCGTGTGCGCACCAATGTGGACGGAAAACTCTTTTCCCTGGTCTACGGCACACCCTGCTCCGTTCATGTGGATCCTATTGAAAAGAAACCATTTTTCCATATTCTCCCGGCCAGCACAGCATTCTCTTTGGCCACGGCCGGCTGCAACCTGCACTGCCGCTATTGCCAAAACTGGCAAATATCCCAAACAGCACCGGAAGATGCCCAACACATCAGCCTGCAACCCCAGGATGTTGTCCGGCAAGCCCAAAGCCATGGTTGCCGCAGCATTGCATACACTTACTCAGAACCCATTGTTTTTTATGAATACACATACGACACCTGTGTGATCGCCAAAAAGAATGACATCCTTAACGTGCTGGTGACCGGTGGCTACATTGAACAAAAACCCCTCATTGAACTGTGTGAAGTCGCTGATGCCATTAAAGTTGATTTCAAGGGAATCACCGACGAATTCTACCAGAAAATGTGCGGGGCCCATTTGCAGCCAGTGTTAGACGCCATAAAAACCATCAAAAAACAGGAGGTTTGGCTTGAACTGTGCAACCTCATTGTACCGACGTGGAATGACAGCGATAAAGACCTGCTGAATTTAATACGTTGGATAAAAAATAACGTGGGTGTCGATACGCCGCTGCATTTCTCGCGTTTCTGGCCAATGTATCAATTAAATGACCTCCCCCCCACGCCGCTTGAAACGCTCAATCGCGCCTGGGACATGGCCAAGGCTGAAGGACTTCATTATGTTTACATCGGCAATGTGCCAGGACACAAAGGCAACAACACCTACTGTCCGCATGATGGGAAACCCCTCATTATCCGCCAGGGTTACGAAGTCCTTGAGAATCACATCAACAATGGTCAATGTGAATACTGCAAAACACCTATACCGGGAATATGGTCATGAACCGACGGAATTTCATCAAGACATGCCTCGCCACACTGGCTGGCCTCTTTCTGGCCAAATGGCATAAACCATTTGAACAACTCTCACGGCATCATCTCACCGAAGCCAGGTTCTACAAACGATCTGACGATCTGGCCGGCTAATATAAAACTTGTGTACTATGAATATCAAGCCAGCAAGGTTGGCGAAAACCACAGTCTTGCGGCATATCTCAGCTGCTCAAACAACAGAAACAGCTTTTGCTGGAAAGAACTGTGGAAAGCTTGGTTTCTGAACTCGCATCTGAAATATGCCTTCAGACTTAAGCCATAAGAAAAATATCATGTCTATCATGCGCACGACGCGGAAGCTATGTTGTTATGCCCATGAACTTCGAAAGGCTGCCGAGCGGTTGAATATTAATAATTACCGGGGTCATACCGGCGGCATTGCTGACGCGCTCAAATAAACGAGGATCAAAATTATAACCTGTTTCATAACCAGGAAAATTGTAATCACAAGTGCGACAGGAAAAATTTAAAAGAGCTCCATAGATCAGCAAAAACTGTTACTTTGTAAGTTAGTCGACAAAACAAAGAACAGGAGATCTATGGAGCAGAGAAATTGTAACATCAAGCGCAA
>JAZDPD010000182.1:0-4135 GCA_043798045.1 Candidatus Omnitrophota bacterium
GCGCTCATGGCCGCACGTTTCTTTTCCAATATCCCAAGGGCCGCGACCGCCGCGTCAATGATCGCTTCAGGCCTGACCGCACATCCGGGCACATAAAGATCCACCGGAACAGCCTTGTCAGCCCCTCCCATCACGTTATAACATTCCCTAAAAATCCCACCCGATGTGGCGCAGATGCCAAGGGCAACAACGACCTTTGGCTCAGGCATTTGATTGTAAATATTCTGTACAACAGGTCTGTTCTGTTCGTTAATAGACCCTGTCAACAACAGGATATCCGCATGCTTGGGATTACCCGTATTGATGATCCCGAAGCGCTCCACATCAAAGCGCGGCATCAAAGCAGCCAAAACCTCGATATCACAGCCATTGCAACTGGAACCATCATAATGAATGACCCATGGTGATTTAGAAATTGAGCTCATAGATGACCTCTCATCATCAAATAAATAATATTCGCCCCGCCGGCCAGGAACGCAATCCCCCAAGCCCCGGTCAACATCCACTGCCAACGGACACGTGCCGTCGCATTATCAACAACAAGCAATAACTCAAAAATAAGAAAAGTCATCAACAAGCCAACCAGCACATTCGACGCAAAAAACAGATACCCCACACCCAGAACAAACACATACTCATACCAATGCGCAATCTCGATAAGCGCCAGTGTCCTGGCCGAGAACTCGGTAGTAATCCCTTTCACCAGCTCCTGATGGGCATGGTGTGAGGTGGCCAGGTCAAAAGGAGACTTCCTGAACTTAATGGGCAAAATAAACAAAAACGCCAGAAAAATCCCTGGCAGATCATAAATAACAGGCTTGGGATAGGCAATAATATCTTTTACCTGGAAACTTCCGGTCACCATGAACAACCCGACAGCCACCATGATAATGGCCGGCTCATACGACATCATCTGAAGCATCTCGCGCTGTGCCCCAATAAAACTGTAGGGCGAACTGGCTTTATACCCGCCCAAAACAAAGAACACCCCGGCCAGCGTTAAGGAAAAGATCACCAGCAATAAATCTCCACCCGCAAAGAACAAAGCTCCGGTAAAAATGGACATGATGACAAAAAATACCATGAACATATTTTGTGAACGCCGCACCACAAGATTTTCTTTCATCAGAAGCTTGGACACATCATAAAAAGGCTGAAGGATCGGCGGCCCGATACGCCCCTGCATGCGCGCTGTTATCTTGCGGTCAAGTCCGGCAATTAACCCGCCTGCCAAAGGCGCCAGGACTACATATAGAATGGCTGTAAATAATGACATTAGAATGCTCCTATGACAATAAGGGCAATAACCAACAAAATACTTATCATCACGCCCAAGCGCATCAGACGCCCTTCACCAAAAAACTCCTCAAAATAATAATTCTTCATTTCCATATCCTTCACATCCCTCAATGCTCCAAGGAATTGAAAGTTTTTCTGGCCCGCATTGGCCCCGCCCAAATACGGGTCAACAACCTTCACCCCTTTACCATAATCAAGGAATGTCAGCGGGAACATACAAACCATGGACAACATGATCGACACAATCACCATATTGCCGGCACCTAACGAAACAACCTGGTGAAAAATACCTGCGATATAAGGTTCAATAAGAAAACCAGCTACGGGAGAGAAAAAGGCACAAATCAAAACAGTTAACACAGCTAAACTTCCCAGAACAAACCACTGCGCTTTTACAACACCTGTTTCATTGGGCTTGTAGTCACGTTCAACCATAATCAACTTACCCAGCCACTTAACCCAGAAAAAGAGTGTGGCCGCACTGCCAAAAATCAAGAAAATGGACAATAAGGGGTTGGATTGAATAACCGCGCGTAAAACAATCCACTTGCTAATAAGCATCCCAAACGGTGCCAGAAACATCCCCGCGATACCAATCATGATCATGACAGCAACCTTTGGCATCCGCACCACAAGGCCAGACATGTCCTCGATCTGTCGGCTGCCTGTCTGATGCTCAACAGAACCAACGCAAAGGAAAAGAAGCCCCTTGGAAATCGCATGAAATACAATGAGGAGCATCCCAGCCCAAACAGCCTCCGGAGTCCCAACACCAGCGCAAAGAATGATCAACCCCAAATTGGCAATCGTTGAATACGCCAGGACTTTCTTGGCATCATTCTGACTGATACAAACAAAGGAACCAATCAAAAATGTTACCCCGCCGATCAAGGCAACCATATTGCCAACCATCGTGCCCTGCAAGACCGATGCAAACCGCAATACCAGATAAACACCGGCCTTGACCATGGTGCTTGAATGCAACAACGCGGAAACAGGCGTTGGCGCGACCATGGCTCCAACAAGCCAGGACGAAAACGGCAATTGAGCCGATTTCGTCATACCCGCAAAGCTTAAGAACGCCACTGGCAACAAAATGGCCATTTTAGGCAGCAATAACATCTTGTCCATTTGGGCCACATGCGTGTTTAAATAAAGATAAATGATACCGGCCAAAAAGAACAATCCGCCCAAAAGATTCCAGCGTAAAGCCCAGAAAGCATTGGCCACAGACGTTTCATCCAGCTTATAACGGATAAGGAGGAATGAACATACGGTTGTGATCTCCCAGAAAAAGAACATCCAGAAGAGGTTGTTGGAAAAACAAAAACCGAACATTGCTGAAAGGAAAATGAAAATAAGTGAAAAGAAAAGCGGACGCTGATCTTTAACTTCCGGATGGTGATGATGAAAATCCTGCATGTAACCAACCGCATACATCGCAATAAATCCGCCGATAACCCCAACGATCAATCCCATCAGCACAGAAAACTGATCAAGGAAAAGATTAGCCGTTGCATGGACATCCTTGCCCGGGCCAACATGAAACGCCAAAACCAAAGCAGATTGAATCAACAAGAAACAGATAACAGCGAAGTCTTTGCGCTTGAATGCCAAAAAAAGCAAATAAACAGCAATAAAACCTTCAATAATGAGAATCGCTGGCTCTACCCATGAGGCATGTGCCGGGAAAAAGGAAGGCATTGCCTTGGCCCCATGCCAAAGAAGGCCCAGGGTGCCCACCATTAATATAATTGAAGCCGGATAAACAACAACCGGATACAACGATGCTTTACGCACCAAAGCAACTATACCAGCAACAAGCAAAGGAAAGAATATCAAAAACAAGATTAAAGCAAGCATCATATCTAACCTAGGGGTTAATGATTTTCAGAAAATTTTAATTATTATACGTGGCCGATTAACAAAAGAAAGAATAATTTTAAATTATTGTTTTGCCAGCGTATAAAGCTCATTAACCTTTTCCCAATTGATCACATGATAAAAAGCCTCAACATAATCTGCCCGACGGTTCTGATACTTCAGATAGTAGGCATGCTCCCAAACATCAACCAATAAAAGAGGCTTTTTCCCTGCAGATAAAGGCGAATCCTGATTGGCTGTTTTAACAATTTCCAGCCTTCCGTCGCGACTTAACACAAGCCACGCCCATCCAGACCCAAACTGCCCCAGCGCCGCATCTGAAAACTTTTGTTTAAACTCAGCAAAAGAACCGAACTCCTGATTGAGGGCATTGGCCACGGCCCCCTGAGGCAAACCACCAGCCTTGGGCAAAATGATCGACCAGTAAAGCGAATGATTGACCGCCCCTCCCCCATGATTTCGGACCAAAAGTCTTATATCCTCAGGAACCTTATCCAAATCCGAAAGAATCTGCTCGCCTGACATATTCTCAAACCCGAGCTTTCCCGCCAGTGCCGCATTAAACTTGTCCACATAAGTTTTATGATGCTTGCCATGGTGCGTTTCCATGGTTTTTACATCAATGAACGGTTCAAGACTATCATAAGCATATTTCAATTCAGGTAATACATAAGCCATAAATGCCTCCATTGTTTATATTTTAGTCAATTAAGGAATACATTACTTACAGTTTTGGACGATTTGACGCATTATATCAGACCCTCCTGTGAAAAGATGAAAATATTCCCTCTAGTAATGAAAATTGATTCTTCAGGAAAATTGTAATCACAAGTGCGACAGGAAAAATTTAAAAGAGCTCCATAGATCAGCAAAAACTGTTACTTTGTAAGTTAGTCGACAAAACAAAGAACAGGAGATCTATGGAGCAGAGAAATTGTAACATCAAGCGCAA
>JAZDPD010000183.1:0-5595 GCA_043798045.1 Candidatus Omnitrophota bacterium
TTGCGCTTGATGTTACAATTTCTCTGCTCCATAGATCTCCTGTTCTTTGTTTTGTCGACTAACTTACAAAGTAACAGTTTTTGCTGATCTATGGAGCTCTTTTAAATTTTTCCTGTCGCACTTGTGATTACAATTTTCCTCATGATTTTTCCCTGCTAAAGCGCCACATATACGGGCGACCCCCTGTGGCCGCCCTCTAATAATTCAATTACCCATCAATCACCCATGGCCGGAACAAGGACCCGCCACTGCACACACTATTCCCTGCGCAACAACGCGGTCGCATACGCCGCCATCCCCTCTTTTGCACCAACGAATCCCATCCCCTCATTCGTCGTGGCCTTCACATTCACACGCGCCTCATCAATCCCCAAAGCCTTGGCCATGTGCGCGCACATCTGTTTCTTATGGGGATTAATCTTCGGCTCTTCCGCCAGAAGAACAGCATCCGCATTCACCACTGTAAACCCATGCTTATGCACAAGCAAAGCCACATACCCTAGAAGCTTAATACTGGAAACACCTTTATATTCCTGGTCTGTGTTTGGAAAATGCTCACCGATATCACCCAAACCAGCGGCACCCAAAACCGCATCCATGAGCGCATGCGTGAGAACGTCAGCATCAGAATGCCCCTCAAGTCCTTTTTCATACGGAATATCCACTCCGCCTAACACTAGCCTTCGCCCTGTTGTTAAACGATGGGCATCATAACCGATACCCGAACGATATTCCGGCAAACGATCTTTGGTGGACAATGACATAAATATATTTACCTTTATTCCATGAAACCATCAAACCAGAAATGCCCGGGCCACCAGCATATCTTCGGGTGTGGTGATCTTGATGTTCGTATACGCCCCTTCAAAAACCTTAACCCCGATACCCATGCGCTCCACCAAGGCGGCATCATCACTGGCACCTGCACCACCCTGACGATAAGCTCTCTCTAAAAGCACACGATCAAAAACCTGCGGTGTCTGGATTTCCCATAACAAATCCCTGTCCAACGTCTCACAAACAACCTGACTAACCCGATCAACCACTTTGATCGTCGGCTTAACCCGGACGCCTGCCACAGCTGCCCCTGTCGAATGCACCGCCAAAAGAGCACGCTGGATCATCGCTTCATCCACAAAAGGCCTGACACCATCATGCACCATCACCACCTGCGCCTGCCGGTCAACCGCCTCAAGCCCGTGACGTACCGACTGCGTACGTGTATTCCCTCCGGCAATAACTGCCCTGACTTTTTCCAGTTTCAACTCTCTGATCATCCCCTTGTAATCTTCGAGCCAGTCACAATGAACCACAACAACGACACCGTCCACATCCGCGCACGCTTCAAACACTGCCAATGTGTGCGCAATCACCGGCTTTCCGGAAAGATCAGCCAAAGGCTTTGGCTTGGTGCCACCAAAACGCTCACCCGTACCTGCGGCAGGAATAACCGCCCAACAGCTCACCGGCCACCCATCTTGGCAAATACCATTCGCCCGGATTGTGTTTGAAGAACGGATGTCACAATTGTTTTCACACGCTGACCGATATGACGTCGCCCCTCGGTAACAACAACCATGGTTCCGTCTTCCAGATAACCAACACCCTGATTATCCTCCTTGCCGTCTTTGATGATCTGGATTTCAAGTTCTTCACCCGCGAACACAACCGGCTTGACCGCATTGACCAGATCATTAACGTTAACAACATCCACCCCCTGGATCCCGGCCATACGGCTCAAATTAAAATCTGTTGTGCAAAGGCGTCCCTCAAGGACCTTGGAAAGTTTGACCAATTTTAAATCAACAGCAGGTTCATCCCAGGCGGGATCATCTTCATGCATACGCACATCAATCGCCACATCTTTCTGCATATTACGCAAAACCTCCATCCCCCGGCGGCCGCGCTGACGCTTGAGGTCATCCTCGGAATCTGCCAGGCGCTGGAGTTCATGAAGCACAAAACGCGGCACCACCAAACGTCCGGAAAGAAAATGCGTGCGATAAATATCAAACACGCGGCTGTCGATAATAGCACTCGTATCAAGGACAATAACCCCCTCCTTGATATCCGTCCGGCGAAACCGTACATAAGGGATGATCAAATTAAACTCGTCCTTGCCACGCAGGGCAATCACCGCACCGATATACGCAAACATAAGCGTCAGGACCACACGAATCGCCGCCAGAAAACTCTCCCCCATCGGCACCAGTGCAATCGTATCCGCAATCAGCTTGGCCATGATAACGCCAAACAAAAGGCCGAAAACAACAGACGAAAGACCACGCACCGAAACCCGCTTCATCCCGATTTCAATAAGGATCAAAAACGATGCCGCCGTTAATGAAATGAGAATCCCCAGCATTTCATGCGCATAGGCATTACCCAGCAAATACCCGACCACCGCACTGAGCACCAGGAAAAATATACGGATGAACAATAAAGTCATGACTACCCCTCTTTTTATTTTCGAAAGAAATCCAGCGCCCCGCGCACATCCACAACCGGTATAAGCTCAAGCGTTTTTAACTTGATATCACTGCGCGGTTTGATATTATTCTTGGGCATGATGCATCGCTTGAAACCCAATTTCTCCGCCTCATTCAGCCGTGTTACAATATGCGCCACACTCCGCACTTCAGATGAAAGACCAACCTCCCCCAGGACCACGATATCTGCCGGCACAGGTTTATCAAGGAAGGCTGACGCCACAGCCAACGCTACCGCCAGGTCCGCCGCCGGATCATCAACGCGAACACCCCCGACCACATTCAAGAAGATATCCTGATCCTCCAAACGAATCCCCACACGCTTTTCCAACACCGCCACCAAAAGTGCCAGCCGATTGGTATCAAATCCTTGCGCCTTATGCCGCACCATCCCGAACGCTGAGCGCGCCACAAGTCCCTGAATTTCAACAAGGAACGGACGCGTACCCTCGAGGATCGGCACCACCACAGACCCCGATGACTGCTTGGCGCGTTCCGATAAAAATATCTCGGAAGGGTTACTCACCTGCGCCAACCCGCCGGATGTCATCTCAAAAACCCCCAGCTCATTCGTTGATCCAAACCTGTTCTTGACCGCGCGCAAAACACGATAAGCCGAATAACGCTCACCTTCAAAATAAAGCACCGTATCCACAATATGCTCAAGCACCCGCGGCCCTGCAATAGCACCATCCTTGGTGACATGTCCGATCAGAAACATCGCCATCCCCTTGGACTTGGCCATCTGTGTGAGGATCGAAGCTGATTCACGCACCTGGCTCACACTCCCAGGTGAAGACTCAATGCCGGACTGGTAAACAACCTGAATGGAATCCACCACAACCACATCCGGTTCAAGTTTATTGACAAACTCGATAATAATATTCACATCGATCTGATTAACAATGAACAAGGACGCCGATGGCGTTTTCAAGATACGGTCCGCGCGCATTTTGGTCTGCGCCGTAGATTCCTCTCCTGAAACATACAAAACCTTTAACCCCTGCGCCGCCAGCAAGCATGCCGCCTGAAGCGCAATGGTCGATTTACCTATCCCCGGATCACCCGCAATGAGCGTCACAGAACCGGCCACCAGCCCGCCCCCCAAAACACGATCAAACTCAGCCATCCCGGTCTGATAACGTTCTTCACGCCCGGACATTACATCCTGCAACAAAACAGGCGCATCGGTATTGGCCACAAGGCCGCGCGCGGTATGATCCTTGGGCCGCACCAGGGATTTCTCCTCAACAAACGTATTCCAACTCTGGCACCCGGGACATTTCCCGATCCAGCGCGTTGCTTCCTGACCACAGGACTGGCAGACATAAACGGTTTTCGATTTCATGGCGATGTTTTCCTGGGACGGTACAAAAGTTTCCAGGGATTCGCCTTAAGGTCCGCGCTTAACTCATCCAGATTCCTGAAAATCGCAGGGTCGGTCAAAAGCTTTCCAACAGTCCCTTCACCCTGCTTGACACCCTCCGTGATCGTGGCCATATTCGCCAGCACGGCTGCCAGGGCAACTTTATTCGCATCAGAAAGAAACCCTGTCCTAACCCCGTCTGTAATAGATACCATATTTGCCAATGACGCCGCCAAGGCTGATTTGTTCTGCGGCGTCAAGATACCTTCATTAACATTCGCCAGAGTTTCCTGCAACTTGATGCTGATCACACTAACCATTTTCATCACATCTTCCATGGACACAGGATCCTCACCCATCACAGTGGCTCCCGACAGCAAGCTTTCCGGCAAGACCCCGGGAATGATCTCAAGGTATTTCTCCCCCAGAAGGCCGAGCTGATTAATTGAAAACTTGGAATCCCTGGCAATATGCTGCCCGGCTTCAATCCAGATATTAACCGCCACAAAACTCACAACTCCCGGCAGATCCGCGGGCACCGGCTGATAATTCACATGAATATCGCGAACATAACCAACATCAACCCCCGCCAGGCGAACAGGAGCGCCTTTTTTCAAACCACCCGCGTAATGAAACGTCACGTGATAAGAGTCGCCTTTCTTGAAAAACGAGAAATCACTGATCGAAAAAACAAAACCGACCAGGCAAAGACGCGCCGCCACAACAAAAACGCCGACTTTCATTTCCAGATTAGACTCGCGCGGCATACGCATATCTCCTTATTTCACGTGCCCGAATTTCATACTTTCATCTTCAGTAATGGGCCCGACGCTGGCACCATTGACAAACTGGTACACAACAGGATGCCGGGAACGGCGAATCTCTTCCGGCGTCCCCTGGGCGATGACCTGTCCATGATAAAACATCGCAATTGAATCCGCGATCTTATAGGCTGCATTCATATCATGCGTCACGACAATAGAGGTGACCTTCAATTTGTCGCGCATGTCCATGATCAATTTCTGGATCGCATCTGCCGTAATCGGATCAACCTCGCTTGTTGGTTCATCATAAAGAATAATCCTGGGCTCCATGCATAAGACCCTGGCCAGACTGACACGCTTGCGCATACCCCCCGAAAGCTGGGAGGGCATCATGTCCTCAATGGCACTTAGTCCCACCAGTGAAAGCGCATGGGCCACACGTTCGCGTTTTTGCGACAGCGACAGCTGTCCGTACTCATTGAGCATAAACCCTACATTTTCACCAACGCTGAGCGAATCAAAAAGAGCCCCGCCCTGAAACACCAGTCCAATATTACGCCTGACTTTATCATAATCCGATTCAGATAAACGGGTCACATCCACACCATCGATGGCTATGCTCCCGGATTCCGGCTTAAGGATACCGATGATACTCTTTAAAAGCACACTCTTGCCGGCACCGGAACGGCCAATAACCACCATGGTTTCACCGGAGCGCACCGACAGATTCAGACCATTTAGCACCTGCACCTTATTAAATGTTTTATACAAATCATGTATCTGTATCATCAGGCATTGAACAAAAAGTAAAAGATGAATGTAAAGAAACAATCAAACATAATGATCATGATAAACGAACGAACAACGGACAGTGTTGTAGCCTGACCGACCCCGTCAGCACCGCCTTTGACATTAAGCCCCTCATAACAACCCACCGTCGCAATGATCATCCCAAAGAAAACGGTTTTCACGAGCC
>JAZDPD010000184.1:0-9065 GCA_043798045.1 Candidatus Omnitrophota bacterium
GAAATCAGTTGTGAAAAAGGCAGCGGAACCTGTCCAGCCGCGTGAACAGGGCGGGTATTTCTTAACCGATGAAATTGACCAGAAAGCATACGTCAAGCGTTTGGAAACACAGTATTTCAGTGTCCAGGCCAAGAACCGGGCGCTTGATGCGGGCCTGGAGGATTTAAGAAATAAAATGCTCCAGCTGACCCAGGGGCAGGAGCAGTTGATCCGCCGGATTGAAGAGGCGGATCAGCATTGGAAGGATTATGACGCCAAAATAGTGGATGGGAATATTTATTCATCGCTTGTCCCAAGCACGCCCCAGGCGGATCTGAGAAAATATCAGCTGGATGTGATCAATATAAGTTCCGGCCAGGGGCAGGAGTCTGGGGAGGTGTATTTGCCGGCAGGCAGTTTTGTGAGTGCCATGCTCCTGACAGGTGTTTATGCTCCGGCGGAAAGTTCCAATCCGCTGCCTGTCTTGATCCGTCTGGACGAAGCCTTTTATGGCCCTAATGAAACAAGGATTCCGTTGGGCGGTGCGTTTGCTATCGGGAAAGCTTCCGGAGACCTTAACAGTGAACGTGCGCTCATTCAAATCTCAACACTTTCATCTGTTTTATCAACAGGGGAAACTTTCGAGCAAAAAGGCAATATCGGGTATGTCACGGATAACGTCGGACAGCTTGGTATCAAGGGCGTGGTGGTGCGCAATACCGGCCGGCAGATGGTCATGTCGTTTATGAGCGGATTTATGGGAGGGGCTTCCCAGGCGTTGTCCGATGCTCAAGTAACGACTGTAACGACGGAAACCGGCCATACAGCGCGGAATGTTACCGGGAGTCAAAGCAAGAATGCAGCGTTTCAGGGTTTGGCGCAAAGTGCCGCGCAAATGACGAAATATTATCAGGATCAGTTGGATAAGGTTGTTCCTGCTGTCAAGGTGGACGCGGGCGTGAAGGTGTATTTGGTTGTCCTGGAAGGGATGGTGATCCATGGGCTTAAGAAAAGCAGCGCTGGTGCTGTTGGTTTTGTTGATTAGCGGCTGTGCTTCGTCGCGGGGCATGCCGCCTTCTGTTGTGGATGAGGCTAAAGTCAAAAGTTTTGCCGAAGTTTACCGGCGTGCCAAAGAGGCCGGGTTATCGTTGCCGCAAGGGGTGTTGGGCCTGGGTGCGGATATGGGGATGGAAAAACCGTATGTGCCCGTTTATGAGCCGCCGCGTGTGGTCAAAGTATGGGTTCCGGCGCATGTGGCCTTGCAGGATAAGGATGTGATGGTGGCGGGGCATTGGACCTTTGTGGTGGTGACACCGGCCCACTGGTTTATTGAAGATGATAATGTTTCGCAGGATACGCCGGTGGTGATGCCCGGGATGCCGTATAAAGAATCTTAAGGAGAGCGTATGCTCAAGCGATCAGCTTCTGAAGCCATGTGCGATGAAGGTATATCGTTGGTGGATCATTTACCTTACGGCGAGCATCTGGACGGGTTCTTTTTACATGTTGACGGGAGTATCGGGCAGGTTTGGGAGCTGGAGGCGCTTGAAACAGAAGCCATGGAAAAATCCCGTCTGCAAGAGGTGTCGCACATGATCGCCGGATTGGTCAGTCGGATACCTTCCGGGATGCAGGCTCAGATATTGGCATGGAGTGATCCAGGGCTGGAGCCCGTTCTTGAGTGTTACGGTAAGCTTGGAAAGTCTGGCGGGCATGCGGTGGTGGATATGGTGGTTGAAGGTAAACTACGGGATATGCGGGAGGATCAGGGTATTCTAGGGAGATTTAAGCGGGTGCGTTTGTTTTTTACGTTACGGCATATGCCCCGATGGGAGGGTGATGATCAGGGTGATTTGGTGAAAGGATATTTTTCGGGAGAAGACCGGTTGAAGATAAATTTTGAGCGGCACTGGAACGGGATCAGGTCGGGTTTTGCAAGGTCCTGTGCCATGATCGAAAGTCAGTTTCAGTCATCGGCCATAGTGCATAAAGCTGTTGATAATTATGAGTTGGTGCAATTCCTTTACCGATGGCTGAATCCTGCCCGGAGCCGCAAAATACATCAAGCTCATCTTCGCAGCGACCTTATTCGGGAACAGTTGTTATTTAATGCGCCGCGTGTGAGCGGACAGGGGCTTGTATTGGATGGTTGTGCGATGCGTGTGGTGAGCCTTACGGAGTTGCCGCAAGCCACATTTCCGGGGATGTTGTGTGGAGAATTCTTTGATATTCTCCCGGGGATGTTGGTGGCTTTCAATTTTACAGTGCCTAATCAGCAGGAAGCCCTGGAACGGATCAAGTTTCAGAAGTCATTTGCGTTTATCCAGCGGACATCTTCGATGGGGGATACCAGCGAGGAGGCTGTTCACAAGAAGGAAGAGTTAAGTCAGCTTATTACAGAGACCTTTAAAAGTGGTAAAGCGATTGTGCAGCTCAGGATGCATGTGGTGTTTACCGGGAAAGATGAGGATGCCCTGGAACGTGCCTGTGATGTCTTGATGGCGCGATTTCACCGTTTTGGCGCGGATGGCCTTAAGGAAGAGATCATTGCGCCGTCCTTGTTCTTAAGCTGTTTGCCGCTTAATTTTGATGCACGTTATGAACACATAATCCGTCGAGGACGGAGGCTTCTGTCAGATAATCTTGCGGACATGCTGCCTGTTTACGGAGCCTGGCAAGGATCTGCTACACCGGCAGTGCTTTATACCAATCGCCGGGGCACACCTGCGGGTGTTGATTTTTTTGATTCACCGACCAATCCGCACGGGATGATCATTGGGGCCTCAGGCGCCGGAAAATCATTCCTGACCAATGATTTCATTTATCAGAATTATCGTTTAGGTGCCCATTTCTTTGTTTTGGATAAAGGGCATTCTTACCGGAAGACATGTACTCTTCTGGACGGACAGTATGTTCATTTTGAGCTTAAGTCGCCGGTGACGATTAATCCCTTTGCTGTTCCCATGACAGATGAGAACGCGGCATTCCAATTGGAAGTATTGTCATTTATGGCATCAGGCGGGGATGAACGCGATCGCGTCAGCCGTGAGGAGAAGGGTGTTTTGCAGATGGCCTTGAGTGAGGCGTACGCGCGCGTGCAAGGGCGGGAAGTTGTTTTGACGGATGTGGTTCAGGTTCTCAAACAGCAGGATGGCCGTGCCCTGGCCTTGAAACTGATGCCTTTTACCGAGCAAGGGCCTTTCGGCAAGTTTTTTGATGGGCCCAACCGGTTTGCCATTGATAAACGTTTTACTGTTTTTGAATTGGCTGATCTGGGGGCGTATCCCGAGCTGCAGCTGGTGGTTTTGGTTAATATCATGTTTTGTGTGACGCAGTTTGTTGCTTCTGAAAGAATGCGGGCGCAACGCAAGTACTTCCTGATTGATGAGGCCTGGCAGCTGCTGAAGATGGCCAATACGGCGGATTTTATCGCCAATGCTTTCAAGACATTCCGCAAGTGCCGTTGTTCGACGGTGGCTATCACCCAGGAAGTGGGGGATCTTCTTCAACAAAAAAGCGGGGCGGCGATCATAGCCAATACGGCCAACAAGATATTCTTAAAACAGGAGCCGTCGGTCATTGATCAGTTAAAGAAAGAAATGAGTTTGACGCAGGAAATGGTCGATGTGTTGCGCACCGTTGATATGGTTAAAGGCAAATATGCCGAAGCCTTTATCCTGACGCCTTCATCGACGGGTGTGGCGCGGCTGGTGCCTGATCCTTTCCTTTATTGGGCGGCTACGAGTGAAGCGCGTGATAATGCCTATTTGGAAGATGTCAAGCGGCACAATGGCGGCAACCTTGTGGCCGCACTTGAGTGTTGTGCCCGGGATTTTCCTTTTGGGGTACGCTGAATAACGCGTGTTAAATGATGGAGGAGGTATGTGCAGGATGCAGAAAATATTTGGTGTTATCTGTTGGGTGATTTTTGGAGTGAACCAGGGTGTTTGGGCCCAGGATACGCAGGCACCCGAGTGGGGGGCGCCCTTGGTGCAGGAAGTGCGGATGCCTGCCGGTGTTCAGACAGGCGTGTATTATCCGGCGCATGATGAATGGGTGATGGTCAAGCCCGGTTCCTGGAATATGGTCAAGCCTCTCAAGGATCAAGGGACAGGATCAAAAGATCCGGCGGTATCCCCGACGGTGATTACAGCGAAGGTGATGCTGGCAGGTCATTTGAAATTAAGCGAAGCGGTTAAAAGCCTGGCCCAGGCTAACGGCTTGGATGTTGTGATGGGAGCGGGGGTTGAAGATAAACTGATGAGCGTTAACTTTAAAGACATATCGACGGATGAGGCTTTAAAGCGCCTGTTGTCTTCCCTGGGGTATGGTTTCAAGGTGCAGGATGGCGTGGTTTTTGTCCTTGCCCGGGAAACGCGCGCATTTTCATTGAGTTTGCCGCCGGTCACTCAAACGTTTACGACAATCACTAACAATGAAAGTTCCAATGCGTCAACGTCCAAAACGGTAGCCGGGAATGCTTCCGGTGAAGGGCATGTGCGTGTTGGTGCCAGGGTTCAGGTCGAGAATGCTTCCCAGGGATTGTCTTACTGGCAAGACATGGAGGAAAATATCAAAAGCCTGATGTCTTCGCACGGGGTTGTCTCGTTTAACAGGAGTGCCGGGATGTTTCTGGTGACGGATACGCCGGTTGTTCTGGATCAGATCAGTACTTTTGTGGATACGATGAATGCGCGGGCGGCCCAGCAGATCAGGGTGGATGTGAAAGTGGTCGAAGTCACCCTTTCCAAAGAGCATCAACTGGGCATTGACTGGGGAGCTTTGGCATCTGCCGGGAGTTTAAAAGCCATGGGCCTTACAACCAATTTTGCTTCGGAGAATATGGTCTCCGGGAACATGATGACATTTACAGCACGGGCGGATAAAGAAACTTCCGGGGATACGTCATCAGGAGTTAAAGCGGTGCTCAAGGCCTTGGAATCTTTTGGCCGGGTGGATATGGTTTCCCAGCCCAGGCTGATGATGCTCAATAATTCCGTGGCCAGTATCCAGGTGGGGGAAACAAAATCTTATGTTGAAAGTTCAGACACCCAAACGACTTCCTCGGGTGGGACGCTCACCTCAGCCACGCTCAATGAAGTTCATGGAGGGGTTACGCTGCAGATTATCGGCAGCCTTGTGGGCGAGGATATATTCTTGAATGTAACGCCGGTGGTCAGTACGATCGACAGCATACGTACCATCACCCTGGGTGGGGGCAGCAAGCTTGAGGCGCCGGAGACATCCATTAAAACCATGAGCACCCAGGTGCGTGTAAAAGCAGGACAGACAGTGGCCATTGGGGGACTTATCACCCAGGAAGGGGTAACGCAAAGGCAGGGTGTCCCGTTTTTATCAAGGATCCCGGTGCTGGGCAAAGCATTCTCTTATGAAGTCCGGCGGCGTGCGCGCAGTGAACTGGTGATATTCATGACACCGACAAAGGGGTGATGATGGGACGGTATTTATTTGAGAATGACAGGGTTCATTTCTGGCACACCCAGGGCCAGGGGGTTATGTCCTGGGAAGAATTTTGTGGCTCTGATATGCCCAAAGACAGGCAGGCGCATATTCTTCTGGCTGCGGAAGAAGGCGCCGGGGCGTTTGTACGTGTGCGTGAGATCAAGGCGGTTTTTGCCGCAGGCCGGATTATCACGCTAGTACCTTATGCCCAGGCTCTGGGTGTATTTTTGATGGAACGCAACTATCTGGATCCCGGGAAGATAGGCATGGTGCTGGATGATCTGGGGGAGCGTTTTTTATTAACGGTTTTATCAGGCACACAGGTATTGGCGGCGCGCATTGTCCCAAGCCTCGATTTGGATAAGGTGACGGATGAAATGCGTCGTACACAAAAAAGTATCGGGGATCGTAAAGGCGATCGGTCCTGGTGCGTGTTGTCCAATCATGAGGCTTTAGTCAAGTTTCTGCAGGCATCAGGCATGGAGGCAGAAGTAAATTTCTTTGAAACATTTTTACCGGCCATGCAGGTGTTGGGGCGGGTGAAATTTGCGCAAAATATGACGACACCTGAGGAAGTGGCGGGAAAGAAGCGCCGTGAACATTGGTTGGCTTTCATCGGGAGTTTAACGTTGGGCGTATTAGTGGCAGCGGCCGGATTTGCGTATTATGCGCAGCAGCGTGCGCTTGGGCATGAAATGGATGCGCGGCATCAAACATTAAGACAAGAGTCCATCCAGGCTCAGGAGGAACTGAAACAATTTTCAGTATCGAGATATCAGGATCGTGCCCGAAGACTGCCGTCCATGAATCTTGCCCTTAACATGGATGATTTGATACGAAGTCTTTTGACAGGCATGCGTATTGAATCAGTTATTTTTGAGCGGGATGATGCCTTTCAACAACATATTGCGGCCGATATTATCTTTGCGGATGGGCAGTTCATGCCCTGGGATGGATTTGGCATTTGGCAGAAAGTATCGACAACCCCTCGTTTAGGGCCGGGTTATTCAGGGTTGAGGATTTTGGCGGATAGGGGGTAGGAATGAAATCTATGATCATCATATTCAGTTTTCTAGTCGCGCTTGGTTTTGTGATGGCCGGAGTTCAGCTGGATGCTCAGGTGCGCGTGAAAAGAAATCAGGTTGAGAATCTGGGGCATGACATTGACGGTATGAAGGCCGAAGTACTGTTGTGGGAAGGCTTAAGGCAGGAACCGGGCGTCGGGCTGAATCAGGCATATATGAAGGTTTTTAATGATTTTACAGTGATGGCGCACGGGCATCATTTGTCTTTCTTGGTCAATGTTCCCGGAGCTGATCAGATGAATGTTCTTGCAGGAGCCAGAGACAGCGCATGGGCTGGTGTTAAGGAGCTGCGCGTTCAGGTTGTTTTTTCGGGGATCAAATCACGGGGGACGCTTTTGTCGCTTTTGGAACAGCTGGATGGTCTTGCACAAGAAAGGGCGTTGCTCTTTAAGAAAGTGTATTTCGAAAAAGATGTTCTCAAGGTTGATCTAAATGTGATGGGGGTGGGGGTATGAAATATCATGGTTTGACATTAATGCTGGGTTTTATGTGGATTGTTCCGGCGATGGCGCAGATTCCCGAGGCAGGCCCGGAGGGTGTGCAGCCTTCCCGGCTGGAGGCTTTGCGTGCCCAGGCAGATTTGCAAAGGCAAAAGGAGAATGATCTGCAAGGGCTTCAACTGGAAGTGGCGCGTTTAAAGCTTGAAGTGGAAAGGAAAAAGGCCATGGCCGAGCTTGGGCGCTCCTTTGGATCTTCGGATAGTTCTTCAGATCAGGTTCTTTCCAAACCAGGATCAGAGGCTGTTGTGGTATTAAAATATATTCTTATTACAGGATCCCGTCAGCAAGCCGTGGTTGAGGTTGATGGCCAAGAGCGTACGGTGACCATCAACGATGAATTGCCGGCTGGTGTCATTAAGTCCATTTCATCCCAAGGTCTTGTGCTGGTGGATAAAGATGGCCAGGAAAGCCGGTTGGCAATCAATTAAGGCTTATGTCATTAAGGGTTATTCCCGGGCGATTTCCGATTTCTGAAAAAATATTAATCATATTTCTATAATCCTTTATACTTAATAAGAATATTGTTTGAATATATTCAAGATAATTAAGGAAAGGGTGCATATGTGTAAATGTCAAAGGATGTGGCAACAAGTTTTCAAGGTGTTTTTGGCGGTGCTTTTTATTTCTTTACCAGGGATCGTGCATGCGGAGACGCTTACATTAACAACATTTTATCCAAGCCCCAGCGGGGATTATAAGGATTTGTATGTGACGGGGAGTTTGGGTGTTGGAACGACAAGTCCAACGACGAATCTGGATGTGAACGGAACTTTCAGGCTGCGGCCTCGCTCCGGGGCGGCTACAAGTTGGGCCGCGGGAGTTGCCGGGCAGATTGCTTACTCATCCACGGACAATACTACTTATCAATATAATGGCACCTCCTGGCAGGCGTTAGGCGGTGGGTTGGGGACATGTACCATGAGAAATTCGGCTGCTTCAGCGACGTTTGCACAGGTTGCATGTTTGGTTAATGAAAAAGTTGTGACAGGTGGCTGTCAGGTTGCGAATCCTGCGATACATAGCACTTCGTATCCGTATTCTTCAGGTGGCATACAAGGTTGGAGGTGTGGTGAACCAACTGCTTCGACTACCCTGGCTGCTTATGCAAATTGTTGTCAATAAAACTGGTTGTTGATACGATACGGCATTGCCACTATTTTATTATTTTTGTCGGTCTTTTTCTCTTTGTTCGAGATGTTTGTGCATTTGAGTTGCTAACAGATCAGTCAGTTGCTCATGCCTGTGAATTACATATTGTTTTTGCGGGTATCCATTATCCAGACAAGCAGTTGTTCTTGAATGATATGGCGATGCTTAAGAATGGGCTTTGGCAAACAAAGCCTTTTGATGAGTTTCGTTCGAAGATAGATTTTTCCTACGTTGTTTTGAGTCAAAAAGAAGAACAGCAGTATTTTAAAGCAACAGGCACATGGCCGCCTTTGTCGCTGGGGATGGGGCTGATCAACCGGATCGCGGTACATAAGGGCCGGGTTTTCAAATTGGTTGTCATTGATTACAATGATGTTTCTTCTTGCGCCGAATTGTCGTCTATCAGAAAATTCTCGGTGGTTGTCATCAGCAGGGTTCCCGGCAAGTGGTTTGTAAATGTTTTTTTGCATGAATTGGGCCATTCCCTGGGGCTTCGGGATGAATGTGTGCATTGCCGTTCGACAGATCCTGGGTCTCCCAATTGCGCTCCTGATAAGGAAACAGCGCGGCAGTGGTGGGGTAGCCTGGTCAGTGATCAGCCGTATGTGGATTATATTGAGGGCTGTTGCGGCCATCTGGAATACATCCGTCCGACCATTGCTTCTTTAATGAATGATGTGCGCAAGGCCTCTGATTTTGGCCCGGTGAATGAAGCATTTCTGATGGATGTTTTATCCGGGTTGAAGTGAGGGAAAATTGTAATCACAAGTGCGACAGGAAAAATTTAAAAGAGCTCCATAGATCAGCAAAAACTGTTACTTTGTAAGTTAGTCGACAAAACAAAGAACAGGAGATCTATGGAGCAGAGAAATTGTAACATCAAGCGCAA
>JAZDPD010000185.1:0-21119 GCA_043798045.1 Candidatus Omnitrophota bacterium
CACAACCCCGGAACCCAGTTTTGAAAATCCGAGGAATCAACACTGCACACACAGTAACTGCCCTGCACAGCCGCCTGACGGATATTTTCATGAAAAGAATCCTGAATATTATCATCCATGCCCTGAAAACGGGCGCTGACAGCCCTGACAAGATTTGGCGCACCATAAACAATGGCCATGATAACGATGAAGGCCATAACCGTATATTCCAACATGGATTGGGCCGACTTGCTGCGTATCAACATGACGTCTCCTTGAAAACAACCAGGGCAACTCCTGCTTCAAATATATCATGTCCTATCATCATAATTCAAATATATAACCCATATCCGCCAGCATCCCCGAATCATCGCGCCAATCCTTGCGAACTTTCACGTGCAGCTCAATGAACACCTTTGTTTCCAAAAGGACCTCGAGTTCCTCGCGTGCCATGGTGCCGACTTTCTTGACCATCTGCCCCTTGGCCCCGATAACAATCTCCTTTTGTGAATTCCGCTCCACAAAAATAACAGCCCGGATGCGTGTTGTTTTGCCCTTGACCGGCCGCATTTCTTCCACGACAACAGCGATCGAATGCGGCAGCTCCTCACGTGTTAAAAGAAAAAGCTTCTCG
The DNA here is from genome assembly GCA_043798045.1 of Candidatus Omnitrophota bacterium. GTDB lineage: Bacteria > Omnitrophota > Gorgyraeia > Zapsychrales > Fredricksoniimonadaceae > Fredricksoniimonas. Next base: position 614 of record JAZDPD010000185.1, read on the forward strand.
CGAATGATATCGCTCACCAGCTGTTTTTGCGGCATGTCCGATACGATATCGGCTTCATAAAAGAACGGCCCCGGCGGCAAGAAACCAAAAATAACATCCACCAGCTTGTCCACCTGTATCCCGCTTCGGCCAGACACCGGAATCATGACAAAATCCTTCATCTCCAGGATCTTCATCCCGCGCGTTGTTTCCCAAAGCTCAATGTATTGATGAACGTATTTACCTTTAAGATCGATCTTGTTGAGCACCATCACCACCGGCATCTTCACATGCTTCAAACGCTGGGCAATCTGCTCCTCCTCCGGGCCTATCGCTCGGGAAGTGTCCACCACATAAACGATGCAATCAACCCCGTCGATGCTGTTCTGGCAGGATTTATTCATGAAACGGTCCAAGCCATCTCGTCCGCTGTGCCAGCCGGGAGTATCCACAAACACGACTTGCCCGCGCTCATCCGTAAGGATACCGCGCACCGCCGTTCGTGTTGTCTGCGGTATTGGAGAAACAATGGCAACCTTTTCACCCACAATCTGATTCAACAGGGTTGACTTGCCGGTATTCGGCCGTCCGACGATCGAAACATAACCGCACTTGAGCATTGCCGCCGGCTCAGCCTTTTTGACCTTCACCTTCTTAACCATGCGCACGTCCTTTATGATATTTCACCCCTGCAAGCACCACGCCGGAAAACAATACAAAATTCACCGTACTGAAAACCTTGAGCACCAGATCCCTGGTCATCACCGCCCATGGCAGCATCAGGAGCATGCAAAACCACACCCCCCACATCCATGCCAGGGAAAGATCACCGGAAGATTTCCGCCGGACGATCTTGACAATAAGCGGGATATTCCACAAAGGCATGATGACCGAAGCCAATAGCGCCAACGTTTCAAACTTCCCCATGAGCTAAGCGAAAGCGCAGAAATGATGGTACTCTTTCAAACGCTTTTCGACCTCCTTCATGGCTAAGGGCGCCGTACGCCCCATCCCGAACCCTTCCACATTAAACGAAGCCATCACGGTTCCGTACACCGCCGCACGGCGCAGGGTCTTTTCATCCATTTTCCTGGATTTGGACAAATACCCGAAAAAGCCGCCCGCAAACGTATCCCCGGCCCCCGTCGGGTCAACAACACGCGCAATCGGATACGCCGGATAGGCAAAACGAAAATTACCGCCCAGGACATAAACACCATGCTCGCCTTTTTTAATCACCACAACCCCTGGGCCCATGGACTGAACCACTTTGGCCGCCGCCACAACATTGCGCTCACCGGTGAGCATTTTGGCCTCACCATCATTAAGGACCATCAGGTCAACATTCTTCATCAAACGCTTGAGGTCCTTAAGCGCCACGTTGATCCACAAATTCATCGTATCAAGCCCGACCAGAGATGGCTTCTTGACCAGGCGCAGCAATTTCTCCTGCACGGATGGCGCAAGATTGGCCAGGAACACATGCCCCATGTTCTTTTGCTGCTCCGTAAGCTGCGGCACATAATTTTCCAGGACACCCAACTGGGTTTCATGTGTAATGGCACAATTGAGATCCTCGGGCTTATACTCGCCCGTCCAGCGGAACGTCTTGCCATCCGCCACCGTCACAGAAGCAATATTCATCCCCTTGCGCTTGAGGAAATCCAGGTGTACTTTGGGAAAATCCTTCCCCACAACCCCCACCATCTGCACATCATCAAAAAGCCTGGCACTCATGGAAAAATGCGCCGCAGAACCACCGAGCATATTCTTCTTTAAACCAGAGGGTGTTTTCACACTGTCCAGCGCCACCGTCCCCAACACCAAAAGTCCCATACCCACTCCTGTCTCGTTACTTGTACGGATTTATGCCGACGTTCCCTTCAAGGCCCGGTAATATTCCTGAAACCCGTCATCCGTCAACAAATTCATCAAATCCTGGTCTTTTTCCAAATGCCTGAAATCATCATACCCGCAAGCCACTGCCCGTTTCATTATCTCAAAAGCGCCGGGAACATCCTGCATCAGCGAAAGACTGCACGCCAGATTATAAAGGATCACCGGGTCATCGGGACGAATACCCGCCAGACGCTGATCAAGCTTCAGGCCTTTTTCATGCTCCCCCTGAAGGGTATATATCTCCGCCAACGCCACCATGGCCTCGACAAAATCAGGGCTATGCCTCAAGACGCCCTCAAAGAAAGCAACCTCAAACAGCAGATCTTCCTGGACTGTCTTGCGCGACTTAGCCACGGCAACGCTCCAGATAACGCTTCATGCGCACCACGGCCTCACGCAAATTATCATAACTCGATGCATAGGATATGCGAATATGATCCGCACAATATGCCCCAAAAGCATTGCCGGGAACCAGCGCCACCTTTTCCTTTTCCAGCAAATCTTTGGAAAACTCCATGGAACTCATCCCCAACCCGAGTTCCTTGATGGAAGGAAACGCATAAAATGCACCCTGGGGCATGTGGCAATGCATGCCCATCTCATTGAGCGAGGCCACAATGAAATGCCGGCGGCGATTATACTCACGCTTCATGACCTGAACCTCATTGCCACCGTTACGGATCGCTTCACGTCCGGCCATCTGGCTGGCTATGGGTGCGCACATGATCGTATACTGATGAATCTTGGTCATGGCTGCCACGATCGGCGCCGGACCTGCCGCCCACCCCAGACGAAAACCCGTCATGGCGTATGCCTTGGAAAAACCGTTCAAATAAATCACGCGTTCCTTCATGCCCGGCAACGTTGCCAGGGGCGTGTGCTCAAAATCATATGTCAATTCATCGTAAACCTCATCGGATACGACCAGAAGATCGTGTTTTTTCGCAAACCTGGCAATGGCCATAAGCTCCTGGCGCGTATAGGAAACACCCGTCGGATTACAGGGATAATTCAAAATCATGGCCTTAACGCCTTTGACCAGGGCTTTTTCAAGAACCTTGGGCGTAACCTTAAACCCCTGATCTGCTGTTGTGACCACAGGCACCGCAACACCACCCGCCAGCGCCACCAAAGGTGCATAAGCCACAAAGCACGGCTCATGTACCAGGACCTTCTCACCGGGATTTAAGATCGCACGGAAAGCAAGATCCATCGCCTCGCTCACACCAACAGTGACCAACATCTCTGTATCCCAGTCATACGCAAGGTCATAGCGCCATTTAAGGAATTTAACAATATCCTTGCGAAGTTCCGGCATCCCCTTGTTGGACGTGTACGATGTATAGCCCTGCTCCAATGAATACAAAGCCTGCTCGCGGATATGCCACGGCGTCACAAAATCAGGCTCCCCCACACCCAGTGAAATAACATCCTTCATTCCCAGGACAAGGTCAAAAAACGCCCGTATCCCGGACGGCGGGATCTGTTCAACAACTTTAGCTACATGCATGCTGAGGCCTTTAAATCCGAGTTAAACGAAATGCGTATCAATAAGTTATGTTCAATCTTTTCTGGCGAGGCGCAACCTTGAAAATCCTACCGTCATCTTTATACTTCTTCAATAGAAAATGGGTGGACGTCTGGCGCACATTTTCCATGGGCGAAAGCTTGGAAGACACAAATTCCGCAACGGTCTGGATGCTGGAACCCTCGACAACCAGCAGAAGATCATAACTGCCGGAAACAAGATAACAGCTTTTAACTTCGGCAAAATTATAAATACGCTCGGCAATATGATCAAACCCGACATCCTTTTGCGGTGTGATACTGACCTGTATCAACGCACGCACAAGATCTTTATCCCCATCGATCATCTCAGGATTAACAATTGCCTTGTAATGCACAATGGTGCCGTCCTGCTCGTATTTCCTGATCTGCTTTTTAACTGCCGCCACAGGCTTGCCCGTCAACTTGGCAACCTCTTCAGGCGTGGTGCGCGCGTCATTGACCAGTATTTCCAGAATATCTTCCATGAAAACTCCTATCTTACCTTACCCGACGGGGCATTCCGTCCGCGGTAACGTTCCAGTGTCGTGATTTTATACTCCAACAGCGCAATATTCTCATGCAAATTAGCGACCTCATCGGTGATAAAAGAATTCTCACGCGCCAGCTTTGTGGCATTTTCTTCATCAGCGGAGAGCTCATCCGGAAAATCATCAGGCTTTCCGGCCTTTAGCGCATTTATCTTCATTATATTATCCTGCAGGCGCATCTGCAATTCATCGCGAGGCCCCATCAATTGGCGCAACCGCTGGATGCGCACGTCCGCACCAGCCTGCTGGTTGGCCATCTCAAGAGGCGACAACTGTGCCTGAACATCTGCTTTCATTTTCGATATTTCCACCACACGCGCCCTAAGCTGATCCATCGACGCCATCAATTCACGCGCCTGCGGTGAGTCCGGCGTTTTTAACGACTCCAGCTCCTCGACCTTCTCCTGCAGCAATCGGGTCTGCTTTACTGTTGCCGCGGCACGAACAGTCAGGCGCTGCATTTCTTTCATCACAGCCTCAATGCGCGCTGCATCCCGGCTGTTGGCACCAACCTCCCGCGCCTTACGGACAACTTCAATATCCGCCACCTGCAGGCGCAAAACCGCCAAACGCGCCTCACAACTGCTGCGGCGCAGCCTAACCGCCTCCAGCGCATTTTGCTGCGCCGCCAGCTGAAGATCCTGCTGGGCCACGGCCCCCTTTAACCGCGATACTTCCGCCGATGAAACCCTGGAGCCCCTCTGCCGCCCCTGGAGCAGCTCTTGCGCCACCCTGGCATTGGCCACACGCAGCGCCTCAACACGCTCCCGCAACTGATCAACAACATGCTTGAGCTGGCCATTCTCCCGCATCAATGCCGAGTTCTTTTCCAACAAGGCAGATGACGTCTGCTGAATTTCCCCTAAAGAAGATTTCCAACGCGGCAACGCCTGCGTCACGGCAGGATCACGCCCCCCCTGCCCCGACGAACCGCCCCTGGCCTGTGCCCATGCAGGAACTGTTATGATAAAAATTAATATGATAAGAAGAAATTTATATTTTTTCATGCGACCCCATTATATCCACGCACCCCCTGCTTCGCAAGAAAGTCTTTAAAAAAGACTTTAGAGAAAGCGCCTAGAACAAAGACGGCTGCGTTGCCCCGCGCACCCGAAAACTCGGCTTCTCCACGCCAAAACGGCTGACAAGATCCTGGAACGTAAGCACGTTATAGTCAGGCGCCAAACCAAAAAGACGGACCATCACCGATACCAATATCTCCACATCCGCCATGGCCCGGTGCGTTGTCCCGACCGCGACCCCCAACGAATGGGCTATATATTCCAAACGCTGGCTTGTCAGATGCGGCAAAAAGCTCCTGGACATTTTTATCGTATCCAGCACCGGTATTGTTTCCTGAAGCTTTCGCCCGGCAAGGGCCAATTCGAAACTGACAAATTTTATGTCAAACGATGCATTGTGCGCCACCAGGCACGAACTTCCCGCAAATTCTATAAAACGCGGCAGAATTTCATCCGACGTTGGCGCGTCCTTGACCATATCCTGTGAAATATGATTCAGCTTCTCTGCCTCAGGATTAAGCGGTCGCCGCGGATTAACAAATGTCGTATACCGGTCAACCACAACCCCCCGGCGCACCCTGGCCGCTGCCAACTCAATGATACGGTCGCCGTCAACCGGCGAAAGACCTGTTGTCTCCACATCAAAAACAACATACTCCATATTCATGATTTTCATCCATCACTCCTTGAGCATAACGGCATACAATGGTTCAAGCCTGGTCGGGCGCCACAACATTTTCGCCCGGGCCAAACCACCCGTTGACATGTCATCCATGGCATTGATCCATGTAAATTCTTCCAAAGCTTTATCCCGGCAGAAACGACTAAAAACAAATGCCGGCAAACCCTTGCGCAAAACATCCGCCACTTCAAGCAACACGCAAAATGTATCGGCACTGAGTGCATAACCAAACGTATAGGCCTCAATCAACCCGTTGACTTCAACCACACGACCAACCAGGCCAAGGCGTGAAGCATAACTCAAAATCACGCGATGCACAATACGATTATCTTCAAGCATGAAACGGTAAGCCTCATCCGCATGGGTTCGGTCGCGCCCCTGCGCCCAGCGGTCATAAAGTCCGGCACAGGCATTAAAATCACGGTCTTCATACGGGCGAAAAACATGTGCCCCACTGCGCTCAAAAATATTCACATCACCCCGCCGCGACTTGTATGATTTTCCGCAAAGACCTGCGATATCCCGGCGAGCATACACATACTCCTGCCCCCGTTGCTCGAACCGATACCTGGCCTGGTCAAAATACGGCAACTCATGCGCCGCCACATTTTCAACACGCGTCAAACTGCCCCCGTGATTGTGCGCGCGCATATGCCCGAAACCCGCATCAACAGCCCCCCGCGTCAAAACCCCCAGCGGCGGCCAATACATGAAAATCCCGGCCGGCTGTGCCGCAAACACACAAGCGCAGCCATCGAATTCTTCATATGAAAAATCAAAGAAATCCTTCCATGCCAGCATGTTCACAAAAGACCTGCTCGACAAAATCCCGGGACGCGCACTTAACGCCCTCTCCATGTACGGACGCATCGCCCAAAGCCTTGCGGCCGGATCAAACGCAAAAACCTCCTCAACCTCATCCGTTGAAAGCGAGTAATCAGGATAACTGGCCGCACCACGCTCCACAAGCGCCTGGACTTCAACCTTCTGAAAATATTCCCGGATCGCCGCCACAGCAGCACCCCATGTGCCAGCCTTTTTTAGCGCAGCAATCGCCGGACAACTCAAATGCGCATAAACTTTAAATCCATGCGCTTCCCGGGATAAAAGAAAAGGATACAGCCGGCACTCAAAGGGCCTGTGCGCATATACCGAACAATGGTGATCCTGCACGTTCAAAAAAGAACACGCATGTGCGCCACCGGCACAGCCTTTTAAACGGATCTGATCAGACCCCTCCTGCCACGCCGCATCCCCGGCATGCGGCAACAACGCCGCCACATCCTCGGGCATAAGCCTGGGCGACCAATCACCATGGGCATCATGAAAAAGGCAACACCCGCGGCAAGCCAGGCACTGCTCTGACGTTAGAAACGAAGGGATTTGCATAAATGCCGCAGGGACCTTATTTCACCGTGCTGCCGAGCGCCACATCACGATCAGGCTCAAGGACAGATACCCCCTGATCATCTGATGCCGCCAGAACCATGCCCTGGGATGTCACCCCGCGGATCAGGGCCGGCTCAAGATTGGCAATCATGACAACACGACGGCCCACCAACTGCTCGGGTGTATAGGAACGCTTGATGCCCGCCACCAGCTGACGCACCTCGGTTCCCGTATCAACTTTCATCACATAAAGTTTATCCGCATTCGGATGAACCGTGACCTCTTTGATCTGGGCCACAATGAATTTGAATTTCTTGAAATCATCAATGCTCGCCAAAACCGGCGTGGGCGCCACGGCCTGTACCGGAACTGGTGCGGGAACGGGATTATTCTCGCCATTTACTTCATTTGTCATAACAACTCCTGGTTAATATTATCAATGCCCCGCATTATAGCCAAGCAAGGCCCATATGCAAAGCATCAATCTGATCAAAAGATTAATTTCCAAAAAACCGGGAAAGATTTCCCAGCGGCTGAACATGGATGATAACCGGTGACAACCCCAATGCATTCCTTAGCTGCTGAACTTGGGTTGCATTCATCTTGAATTTGACCCCATTACCCGATCCTGTTGTTTTCAAATCCATGCGCCGTGCTGTCAAGTCAATACCGCCGGGAGTGCTCACGGAGGCCGGCATAAGATCCTGCGCATCATCTGTGAAAGCCCTGGATAACAACAACCCCCTCATTTGAGGATTGGCACCAATGATCTGCAGCATGAATTCCCTGGCCCTCAACACAGACTCAGACCTTATTTCTTTTAACGTTTCCACTCCTCGCGCTATCATCTCAGCTGCTTCCGGCGGACGACCTAACAATCTTTCCAGATTCTCCTTACTAAAAGATTTTATCGCCCCCATCTTCAATAAAAAATTCTTTGCATCCGTATTACTCCCCCACCTGCCTTCAAAATACAAAGAAACAACCTTTTGAATAATGGGCTCGAAAATATTCCTGTCGCTACCCACAACCGCCACAGTCGACAAAGCATAAACTTTCTGCAGCTCACCTTTCGTATTCAATACAACAACATTATGCCCTTGGACATCAGGCCATGATGCACGCGCATCACTGCGAATTTCAATAGCCTGATGAGCGAATCCATCCAAACCACGCAAGTACCCTTCATCTTGCACCGTCCTGAACCCGACAATTAATAATGGCCGCTTGTCATACGGCAAATCCTGGTACAAGGCATCATATACCTGCATAAACTCATTAAACTCTGTACTGATGGGCGAACCAAGCACAATTATTTCCCTATCAGCACTTATTCCCAATTCTTCTCTCACACCACTAACATCTTGCGCAGAAGCGGTCATAAGATTAAATTTAAACGGCATCATGGGAAGTTCATTGGGCTCTAAAGAATACAGGGATCTGACTTTTGTACTTCCATGATCCTGAAAATCCACCTTAATGACTCCCGGATTCCTGAAGCCTTCATAAGCCCGCACCACATGACCTGGAAAAAACTCTTTAGCCTGGATCTCATTGATTTCACGATCATACAATATAATCACTTTATCATTATTCAAACCAGAGGCTCGTATAAACCCCCTGACCGCATTAACCGTCGCTATTTCATATATCCTTATGGCCAACTTCACGGAACTGCCGTTAATAAGCTCGGCCAACTTTTGATGAAAATGAAGAAACAGCATTTTCGGGTCATCACCCTGAACAAAACTCCGGACAAATTCCTTCCTTAATGACACATCATATTTCTCAACACCCACCCTGCCATCATCCAGCATCATACCCGCAACAAAAGAATCAAACATCTCCCACAACAACTTCAACTCCCCTTGCGGTAAACCAAAGAGCTGATAAGCAACAAAAGGATCATCTTTCAACAATACAAACAAATTCAAATACCCGTATAAGAATCTATCTGCCAAAGAATCCCCATCATGAATATCCCTGAACATGCCCCCCAACTCATCTGTCGTCAAGCCAGGCTCTTTAACCAGAAACCCATCTGCCAGTAAAACGTTTAACACAGCATTCTGGCCCATTAAAACGCTCTCAACAGATACTGCCCTTAACCCACCCAAAATGGACTCAACAACTTTCTTGCTTTTCATTTCATCTTCATTAACAAGGCCCGTATTTATCAATGATATTAGTACATCTTTATAGGAATCAGCCACAGACCAGGACGTGTTTGTTGATAAAGCCGCCACAAGAAAACCCAAAACATCGCCTGCACTCACACCAAGCGCCAATCGTTTCTGGCTTACATAGCCACCTTGAAGCAATGCCACCAGCCCATCCACATACGCCTTAAGAAGAGGTGCCGACAAATTTGTATCCAACCCTTTCAAGAAAACCTCAACAACCCCCTGTTCTTGAACATCCGTAGAATTAACAAAATCAGCCTTAACCAATGCTGCCAATGCACCCACAGCCCCTTTGATAAGAGCAAAGTCTGTTGCTGAATTTATTCGATAAAGAAAAACATTTAATATCCCTTTTTCATTAATACCCCTCACAACCCTCCCCTTATCCACAAAACCAGCCGACACAAGTTCCTGAAGCAACCCCAGACCTTCTTTCAACGCCTCCCAATACAAATCATGACCCAATCCTTGCAGCACACTTTCCACAATCGCGCGATCTTCAATTTCCCTGACAACCCTCATCCGTTCAAATAACCCACGCTCCATTGATACGCGCAAAAGATCCCAATGCACCTGACGGACTTCTTCAATAACAGAACCCATGCCAAGACCATCTACCATGATTTTCACAAACCCATCCACATCAACATTCTCTGGATACACAAAACCCGCCGACATCAGAGCCAGCAAACCTCTCGCATAACCCAAACGGATTAATTTGCCACCCCCCTTCACCATCCCGTCCAGGAACAAATCTATCAGTTTATGTTCTTTAACATCACCCGCACGTACATAACCTTTTGCAATCAAAGCCGTCAATGCATTTAAAAGCGCCCCTTGAGCATCCGAAACCGTATCCGCACGTAGTCCTCGCAAAACAACCCCCATAAGGCCATTCTTTTCTAAAACAGGCCTCTCCACCAACCCAGCCATGATCAACGCTGTCAACGCATCAGCGCTCCCCTTGCGCACAGCCCAAGCCATCTGCGGATTCAAATGACGCACGAGCCCTTCTATAACGGCCCTTTCATTAATCCTGGCCAGCACTTCTTGATGAAGGACCATGCCCGTCGAAATCAACGACTCCAGGACACTCGCGCGCGCCCTAAACTCAGCTGCACCTAAATTCACACCCAACACAGACACCAGATCCCCGACAAAATCCCCTTCAGGAAAGTCTTCTGACCCGACAAGACCACCTTTAATAAGCGTTGCCAAAACATCCCCATGGGACGCATGCAAACCTACGCTTGAGCCATCAGTTAACGCAAGCAACATAACCTTTATATAACCTTTTTCTAAAATTCGACCACGAACATCTGCCCGGGTCACATACCCATCTTCCATAAACTTGATAAGCGTACGGGCATTAGCCTGGCGCACAGATAGCGGATATTTATCATCCAACCCCCCGACCAAGGTTTCCAGCACATCAAGAATAATTAATTTATTCGATAAACGCCCAAGAGAAACCCCTGCCAACCAATCTTTAAATTTCATATACCGCGCATCCTGTTGTGCCGTAATCTGATCAAGGAATTGATACCTCAACTCATCATGGCCACCAATAATCCGCGCCAGGAGCTCCATCGATTGAAACACCCCGTCCTGCCTGAATCCCTCTACCACGGCATCCCCTTTGGCGATCATTTCTGTTGTTGCCGACGCGGCCCCCAGCCCTTCGATCAGATTCTCCCGACTAAATGCCTTGATGCCCCCTGCTTTGATCAACGCAAGGATCTCTTCCTCGTTCGTCAATAAGTTCTCCAGGAAAGTTAAAACAATCTTTTTCTGACTGAGCGGCTCGATAATATTCCTATCACTACCCATGATAACGATATCAGCAAGAGCATACATATCCAGCATCTCTCCAACGGTATTAACAACAAGCACCTTCTTGTCCGTCACCTCAGGAAGATCAACGCGAACATTGCTGCGGATTTCCACATCCGGACCAAAAAGGTAATCCTTGGAACGTATAGCCTCCTCCATTTGCACCTGCCTGAAACCCACAATAACCAATGGACGTTGATCGACAGGATCATTGTCATACAGAGAATTAAAGATCTTCATGAACTCATTAAATTCCATATCCGTCGTTGAACCCAAAACGATCACTTTTCTATCACCAATCTTCAAAAGATCCTTTTTAGCCTGAACCTTTTCCATGGACAACGGCTGCAAATCATAAAATTTCAGAGGACTGTAGGGTAACCATGCCCGGTAGGACCCTTTGGACTTGTTCATCACAGAATTTCTATAATTATGAAACTCGATACGGACAGCCCCTTGCCCTTTAAACCCTTCAAACGGCTGAGCATCCTGAAAGTCAGGCAACAACTCTTGTGCCCGCTGACGATCAATCTCATGATCATATAAAATGATCACTCTGTTTTTATCCAGACCTGAGGCTTTCACCAAACCCTTAACAGCATTGACATCAGACATTCCCGCCACCTTAACCGCCACCTTCAAAGAACTCTTATTTATCAAGTTCACAATTTCTCCCTGAAGACGTGACAAAACTTTTCCGGGTTTTCCGATATCATCCTTAAACGTATTGATGAGCCCCTGTTGAACACGAATTCTAAAGCTATCGGCTGACCCGTTTAAAGCATCAACGGTGATCGCGTCAATCAAGGGATCCATGATCCGAAACAGCATCTGAAGATCCTCCTTGCTCCAGAACGCAATTTGATACGCAGCTTCCGGATCATCTTTCAATAACACCATCATCCGTAAATATGGATACCAAAAACCCTCCGGCAATAATGTTTTACCGTAAATACGCTCAAATACGGCCTCCATTTCTGCCTGAGGAACATCCCCTCTTGGCAAAAAGCCCCCCGCCATCAAAGCCGAGATTCTTTCCACGGCAACCTTGCGGTCATGGGCATCAGCGGCCGATCCTAACGTTCTTAACAAAGACTCGAGCGTTCTCTCATCCGGCATGTCTTCTTGACCCAAGCTCGCAGTCATGGGTATGCCTTGAACCTCACCGTTGATTGCACTCACCGCAGAAACTTTAGAACGCATACCCTGTAGTTGAACATCATCAGCACCCAATTCCTTAAGATCATCCTCCTGCACAAACCCGCGAACCATCCAGTCAGCCAAAACCTCCCTGGAAAACTGACGTGTAAACCAGTCCACACGATTATTCTCTGATGCACGAAACAATATCTCAACTGCATGCGCCTCCCTGACCCTCTCCTTACTCACAAACCCGGTATTGTTAAGCGCCAGCAATGCATCTCTATAAGCCCTGCGCGTTACCGCCTCCAGCTCCATACTCACCAGCTTGTGCACAAATGTCATAAAGACCTTTTGCTCTTTCACATCGTCTTCACTGACCAGATGAGCGGTGAACATGGCTTTGATCGCACCAACAGTTCCGTCAAGGACCTCCCATGACAAATCCGTGCTCAATGTACGCAAGAGAACCTCGAAAGTGGTCAGGATGGCCAGCCTGTTCGCGATCCTTTTAGAAAAGTCGCCCTGAAACCAGGATTTAAACTGGTCAAAGGATGCCTGATAAGACAACTGACTTGCATTAAACACCCCCACGTCCCCCTGCACCGCATCCAGCCCGACCTGAACGACCATGTCACGATCTGACACTAAACCATTCAACATGGCGGCATCATGGCTCTTTTCAAGATTCTTCCCTAACCCCAACACCGTAATACCCCCTGCGAAATATTTACGGGCCACAGGCGATTCATGCACAGCCCCTGCATTCTCATCTTTGATATAATTAAAAACGCCTTTCTTAAATGCCTCAACATACTGCGCCCAAATCTTTTCTTTAGCCGCCCTGTCTTCTATGTCAACGCCACCCGTTTTATTCTGATCCACATAATATTCCTCTAAAGCCCCCGCAATCTTTCCCTTGTACCACGTTGCCAGGATCAATGAATGAAACACCTGACGCAACGGGGCAAAATTCTCACCCTCGTTGACTTCTTTTTCGAGGAGGGGGATGATCACCTCGCGCAAAACGTCCTTGGCCAATTTGCCATGTAAGGGCGACACTTGTGGTCGCCCTTGACCCAGGGCGGGCACAAGGCCCGCCCCTACAACGCCATGTTGCGTTGCGAGGTAATCCGTTTCCAGCATCACTTTTAAACGTGACTCAACCACAAACGCCGCATCGTTTTTCTCATACACCGCAGACTTCTCTGGAACGATCCACACTTTATTGAACGTATCCACCGGAATGTCTATGGTGCCGTATTTTTCCTGGGCGGCCGCATAAACCTTGGCCCAGAATTTCTTTCCTGTATCCCCCTCGGGGTACATGAGTGAGGCGGTGATTTGTTTGAGGATATAATCCTGCGCCAAAAGATCGCGCCCCATTTCCGTCACACCAAATGCCTCAGGCGTGATACGATCTTTTTCGTAAGGGGAAAGATTGACCCAAAGATCCTGTTCGGGAACCGTTACAGCCGCGAGAAAATATTTTATCAGGCGGGCCGCATCCGCTGAATCTCCTTGGCGATTGGCACCTTTGGCAGCTTTGGCATCACCTGGATCCAAGATAAAATCCAAACGAAATGGATTCTGTGGATAAACCTTTAGCCCTTTTAAAACAGAAGGCTCCTGCGATGCGCTCAAAGCCACCATCACACCCGGGGCCGGCAAAACAAGATTCTGGGCATAAGACGCAGGCACAATGCCTGTCACCAGAAAAGCTACAAGCACCAGATACGCACCGACCTGCTGACCAAGCCCTTTATATCTGAATATTGACTTTTTCATTATTAGTTCATCCTTAAAGCGAGATAGCGCCCCAAAAAAAATCTGAAAATCAACCCGCAAAGTAACTTTTGATTCAAAAATGCAGATTAAACCACCTTATAAGAATAAACTATTTATAAGCAATCTGCCACCCGGCACAACAGCCATCACGGCATCAGCGCAATATTCTAAAGCGTTCCTTTGACAGCACCATCCAGACCCCCTAGAATACAACCATGAAAAACTCTTTGGCCTTTCGCCTTTTTTTACCATTAACCGTCATAGCCGGCCTCTTCATCATTACTCAAAGTTTTGACATTCAAGGCTATCTCTCCACAGGTGATCATGGCCGCGACCTGTATGCCTTTGAAAGAACCCTGCATGGAGATATCGCCTATCAGGATTATTGGTGGGTCTACGGCCCCTTGATGCCGTTCTACTATGCACTCATGATGAAATGCTGCGGCATCAATGTCTTAAGCGTTCTGGCGGGCAAAGCACTGCTTCAGTTCACGTCAGGCATTTTCATCTTCCTGGCCATTAACAACATTGCATCCCCCATAGCAGCCATGATGGGCGCCATCTGGTTCTTCCTTTTCTCGCAAGACTTCTTCTTCACCTATAACCATATCGGAGGCATCCTGTGCGTGAATGCCATTGCAGCGCTGCTCATGGCTTATGTCCGCCGCCAGGAAACAGGCTATTTATGGGCCGCGGCCGCGGCCGCGTTCATCCTGAGCTTTATCAAAGTTAACTTCGGCCTGGCAGGATTCATGGCCATTGCCACGGCCACTTTCATCACAGACCGAACCTTCAAAACAGCACCGCTGCCGTCCAAATCTCTCTTTTACCGGACCACACTGATCTATGCCCCGCTCGTGGTTGCCGCAGGCTATGCCTTCCTGCTGCGCGGATTACCTTTATACGAACTGCGCCAATGCATGCCCTATGCCAACGCGGATCAGCCTTACAACACCCTCCCCTGGACCGCACTGGCCAATTACTGGTCTATATTCATCCAGAAATTTCTCACAACGCCGATTGATTTTATTTTCGGCGCCGTCATCATCACCTCCATCATCCGGATCGCCTACATGGCAATCCATCGACAACTGAAAGATACCGCTGGCAAACAACACATCATCGGCCTGGTCATCCTTGGGTTGTATTTTCTATTGAACTTCCATGAATATTTAAAAAGCGGTGTTTGGTATCGCAGCATTTGGACACAACCCATTGCCCTGGCGTTCTTTTTCATCGCCATATCCCTGGCCCTGCACACCACCGGCCGCCGCCTGAAACTGCTTGTGTGGGGAATGATTGCTCTTTTGGCGGTCTCCGGCTGGCGCCTGCATACAAACGTCATCCAACAACTGCACACCAGCGGGCACTACATCTCCCATGAAAAAATAAAAGCATTTGTGGCCAATGACCCGGGATGGATACAAACCGTGGAACACACGACAGATTTTCTCAATGCCAGCCTGAAGCCTGAAGAACAATTCCTGGCACTGCCCTATGACCCGATCTACTACTACCTCACCGGTCGAAAAAGCCCTGTGCCGCTGTTAATCTTTTTTGAACACATCAACATCCCGCCGCAGCAGGAACAAAAGATTATCGCAAGCCTTGAATCTGAAAACATCAACTGGGTGGTTGCATCAAGCCGCATGAACGCACTTGAGCCGGGGCTGGGAAGATTCGGCATCACCTACTGCCCTCAAATCGGAAAGTACCTGCAGGATAATTTTATCGAAGTGGCCCGATTCGGCGACTGGCAAAACGAACCGGGATGGGGCTGGAATCACGGGACCATGATCCTCAAGAGAAAAATGCGTTGAACACCGAAAAAATCTCTCTGCCTAAACCTCAACATCATGGCTGCCCCCACCAGCCACGCCTCACTTGATACCCTCTCGTGAAAGAGGCGGACCCGGCGGAGGTCCGTGCTTATCCGGTGCCATGGCCTGAAACTGCTTGAACTGCTGCGGCGTCAGAATCTGACGGATCTCCAATACAGCCGTCAGGTGCCGATCTTCCATGATATTCATCAGGTCTTTGAGTTCACGATGAACCCGGGACACATCCTGCATATTCAATTCCGGCGCATCCAATGTTTGCCGCAACTCATCGCGCTTAACCAACAGCTGCTTCATAACAGTATCAAACTCCACACGGTGTTGCTCGCGATTCTGCTCAAGCAGCGTTTGCTGCTCCTTGGACAATTTCAGCCTCTCACTCATCTCGATAAAATGATTTCGACCCCGTTGTTCACGCACATCCCGCCCATCCTTCATGGGGACCCTGTCTGAAGGCTGAGCGCCGACGACGCCCGCGGCCAATACCAATCCCACAACCCCCAGAAGCCCACCCCTGAACCATTGACTGCATGAAATCATCATGAATCCCCCCTGTCTTCAAGAAAAACCGACTCCATCGACGTCCCATAATCACTGATGATCTTATTCTTGATCACAGAAAATTCCGCCACCTCAGCAAGGAATATAACCTGGTCTTTCTGTTTCGCTTGATGCAAACCATTCATTCCAAACCCAACCCCGACAGCAACAACACAAACCAAAGCTGCGGCCACCCACCTTAACTCCAATAATGGAAAAACAAACCCTTCCTGCATTTCTACCACAAAATGGCGCCATGACGCCCCTACAGAAGAAGATTGCCTGGCACGAACCTGCTGCATGATAGACACCCTGACAGCCTCGGGCATTTTTTCTTTGGGCAAACCGGCAAAGGGCGTCACAAGCATTCTCGGTGCTAAAGATACAAGTTCACGACACTCCGGACATTGCTGCAGATGCGATTCCAATTGCGCCTTTACGAAATCTGTCAAGCAGCCATCAAGATAATCTGTCAAAATTACTGTGCGCATTTCTTCACAATTCATGGAGCATCACCTCTTTCTTCAGCGCCAGCACCTTATCCCTGGCCCTTTTCAAACGCGACCGGACTGCATTAATATCCACTCCCAGCGTCTGCGCAATCTGCTCATACGTCAGGCCTTCAATATTTCGAAGCACCATGCAAACACGCTGCTCTGTCGAAAGCATCCCCAACAGCCGATTAACCACATTGTGCGCATACTCCCCCTCTTCAAGCTCCCGGATGGCAACATCCCTGACAAGGGCATCATACGTTTCATCGTATTCAACCGTTCTGCCCTTCGTTTTTCCTGTCCGCTTGGAATAATTGATCGCAGCATTGATCGTAATCCGGTATATCCATGTCTTCAGACTTGAACGGCCCTGAAAATCCCTTAACTTCTTGTGAATCGTGAGGAAAACCTCTTGTGAGACCTCCTGTGCATCCTCCCTCAACCGCAAAACACGCAAGCTCACATTATAGACAAGATCCCCGTACGTTCTTAAAATCTCCTCGAACGCATCGGTGTCCCCGCGTTTTGCGCGCATGATCACATCTTCAGATATATCCTGCATGCCTTCCCGTCTATTCCTTACAAAAGCTGATGGCCACGTTCAGCCTGTCACATGATTAGACACAGGATCGCCATAAAAAGTTACGCCCCTGGATCACAGACCATACCATTTTGAAGTTCTGGACCCGTGATTCTGCCAGAATCATCCCTTATCATCGGCCAGCATCCTCTTGAAATTCTCGAACGGAAAATACACGCCGGGACACTCGGTACTGGCCTCCGGCACTTGACTGTGGCCCATGATATTCTGCAAAGGGATATGATAATACTTTCTCAAATAATTAACCAAATGAACCAATGACTGCAGCTGCTGGTCCGGGAGCTTCTCTTTACTGAAATTGCCCACCAAACATATCCCAATCGCCTTTTTATTCATGCCAGAAGCCTTGCAATGAGCCCCATCCTTTTGATTGATCCAGCGCGGCGTGGCATCCACATGCCCCATCGTTGTCCCTTTGGTTCCATTATCAATAAGAAAATCATACCCTGTCCCGTCAAAACCCCTGCGCAAATGCATATTAAAGAGCGATAAAGCGTTATCCTCATCTGTAGCACTATGATGAACAATGATGTACTTCCATTTATCCGAAGGAAATACAGGGATAACCTCCTTGGCCGGGCCTGCCTTGGGAATAATAATGGTCTGTCCCATTTTCAATCCGGCAGAAGCGCCCAGATGATTCTTGGCCAATATGTCTGAGACACTCACGCTATACATTTTACTCAAACGAAAAACCGTTTCACCCGGTATGACCACATGCAACACATCTCGTCTGGGGACAAACACCTGGGAAGGAAGCGCCGGGAGCACCGCCGAAACCGGCCCTACATATTTTGGCCCAACAGGGCGCACGGTCGAACATGATGCCAACAATAGCGGGGCAAGAATCAACCCCAAGTACATAATCAACTTCCGAATCATTGCACCCTTCTTTCTTCTTGCCCGATTGGGGTATTCACCTTCCCGGAAACCTGTATTACAATGGCCAAAACAAGACCAATGCTGACGGCAAACCAGCCCAAAACAAGACTAAAAGGAAAATACCAGAAAACGACCTGTCGAACTGACGGATTAACAACCACGGACATAAGACCATCGTGTGCCATCACAGGCCCCGCTGAACTATGCCAGCCTTTCTCATAATTCTGATTCACAATGAGAATATCATTTTTCAGAACCTTAATATCAATGACAATCCTGTTCGGTGACCACGCGTGAAGCCGCGCTTGGCCATATTCACCCAAAAGATATTGCTCACCACGATAAGCAGCCTCACCTTCTGCCGCCGGAAATGCCGTCACCGGAATAGATTCATACCCGTTCAATGTTCCTTGATTATGAAGCATGGCCAAATGCATGGCACTCCAGGCCCCCAAAGAGAATTTCTCGTTCGAAGACACTTTGTGTTGAACAAATGGCACATCCTTAAACAGACCCACACCGCATCGTTCACTGGCAACGGATGAAAGAATATACTTACCTGGAAAGGCCTCACGGAATACTGGAGAATTCACCATCACCAGGTCAACAAGCACCAATCCAAGGATAATGAACGGAAGCCACCTTTTTAACAACGGCCATCCGAGTTGTGCATAAACTTTTTCAATAACAAACCCGGACAATAACGCGAAATAGAAGATGGCAATAATCATGGCGCGCGAAGCAACGACCATATTGTTAAATGGGGGCATATGATGCAATAAACTCCAAGGTGACAACGGTGCAAAATTCCCGAGACTGATCAAAAACATTATAATGCCGGTCAGCAGCAGGACTGTTTGAGTCCTGAAAAGCCTTACGGCACTCATGAATAATATCACCGGGATCAGACCAACATAAGCCCCCATTTCCCACCAGCCTGCACCACCAAAACCTCGAAAACAAGTGCCGATCATTAAACCAGGTTGTTCCAGGAAAATGCTTTTCATATAAGAAAAAGAAAGGGCCCAGCCAGACCCGGTCAATCTTTGGAAATGAGAAATATAATCCGCAACCGGAAATGTCTTAAAGCCAGCCAAAAGAAAGGCCATAATAAAGAAAACAACAAAACGCCACAGCATCCCGATATTTCTCCCGCGCACTGAATCGATAAGCGCATAAATCAGCAACGAGATGATGGAGAAGATCACAACATACGTTCCACCCTGATAAAACATCAACGCCAAAAACAAGGAGGCCGCGGGCAAATAACGAATCGATGATTTGCTTTTAAGCAGAAAAAGTAAAACAAATGGAAGATAAACAACAGGCAAGAAATGAAGATGCCCCGCCGCCAGGTGAAGTGTTAAAGCACCATTAAATACAAAAATCACTGCGGCAAGAAGACTGGTGACCGGGCGCAAGCCAAGATAACGGGATAACAAGAACATTCCCAGCAACCCGATGAATAGGCAAAAAACAATTCCGAATTGCATCCCCACCACGACACCATACATTGATGTGAAAACAGAAAGCGGCGAGAAAAACGCTGACTGTGGATTCCCGGCTATAGAAACCCCGCCGTTATACCAGGGATTCCATAAGGGAAGCTGATGATAATGATAGAAACTGACCTGTGCCGCTTCATGGTAAAAGAAAACCTGATCCCAATCGCCCGTACCCAACGACCCAAGATTCAATAATATCGGCCAACAAAACACAACCGCCAGCAAAAAACAAACCCAGATTTTGTAGTATTGCTCTTTGAACAAAAACATTTTTGCCATTTCACCATTGTCCGATAAATTCCGCCACCTCACCCCTTGATGCGGTTAATTTTAACACCTGCGCGAACTTCTTCAACGCTTTAATATTTGATTAAATCATCGACCCGTTCAAATCATCACAATTAATCCCTTATACACCTCAAGCTTCAGCCAGCCGCCACCTCCGGCTGCGGGTTGAAGCACAGGCAGATCAAAAGGGTTTTTAATAGTTTAATAGGGAAAATTGTAATCACAAGTGCGACAGGAAAAATTTAAAAGAGCTCCATAGATCAGCAAAAACTGTTACTTTGTAAGTTAGTCGACAAAACAAAGAACAGGAGATCTATGGAGCAGAGAAATTGTAACATCAAGCGCAA
>JAZDPD010000186.1:0-7177 GCA_043798045.1 Candidatus Omnitrophota bacterium
TGCGCTTGATGTTACAATTTCTCTGCTCCATAGATCTCCTGTTCTTTGTTTTGTCGACTAACTTACAAAGTAACAGTTTTTGCTGATCTATGGAGCTCTTTTAAATTTTTCCTGTCGCACTTGTGATTACAATTTTCCAACAAACAAAACTCATGGCCTGACCATCTTTTCCACCACTTCACTAAGACGCCGGGCAATGATGTGATTGCCCAAATAAGTCGGATGCCCCGTATCAATAAAGGCATGGTCCAGAAAATACTCCTTATATCTGGCAAGATCATGCGCCGGCTTGAAATCATCATCCGTGGAAACAAACACGATCCCGCGCTGATCTTCCCCGTCAAAAATCTTTTTTAAAGCGTCAACATTCCTGCCGGCGTATTGCACATAAACTTCCTTGACCCCCCTGGCTTTAAGGATCTCATGCAGCCGCAAATAATTCCGGCGCAAAACAGCATTCACCCCACCTTGAGAACCTAAAATCTTTCTGCCTTTGGCAAAATATTCAGAAGCTTCCTGTGCATGCCCGTTGACCTGCAAACATACCGCCAGCAAGTCATTCAACGGCACGCTTTGAGGATTTCCCTCTGCCAGGGCATGAAGAACCGCCAGCATGTGATCCGCCAGGCCGGGTCGCCTGCAGAAATCAACAACCTTGTCCGTAATGCGCGTATCAGCCGGATCAACCTTTAAATAATATCCTGTCAGCGAAGCCACATCAGGGAACTTCCCCTGAGCGAATAAGCACTGCCCCAGCTCCGCATAGACCCGGTCAAGAAAGACCTTGTCTGTTGTATCAAGCCGGACCAGGTATTTCAATATAACCTCAGCTTTAACATACTCCCGGTGCGCATTACAGGCGATCGCAAAAAGCAGTTTGTTGGCATCCTCACGCAACACCGGTTTTTCCTGAGGGCTGCCAGCAACCTGTGCCTTGAGCGGAACAACAGCCTGATGAAACCACGGGAAAGGTGCGGTCAAAACCCCTATCCTGGCCTGACAATGATCGAGCACTTTCTTGAGAAAATGATACGCCATAAACCCGCTGAAAAGCTTGTTGCGGCCTGATGCGGCCACAACATTTTCTGTAGCATACAATTCAACGCCACCCATCATAACCGTAACCATATTGGGCCGGTACTCATCCAGAAAACGTTCCACATTCGCCAGGATCACCTGCGAAGATCCGCCACCCAACCCCATATTAATAACCTTGAACGTCATGCCCTTGCGGCCAGAAGAAGCATTCAGCATCTTTTCCATTTGAGCGGGATAAGAATTTTCTCCGCCATGAATCGTGACCGAATCCCCCAGGCACATGATTTTATAAACGCCCTTATCCAAACCCCTCTCGTTTTGAAATCGCTGCCAGAGGCCAAAGATGCCGCCCCCGGAACGGATAAGGATTTCCAATACAATGACATATAAAACAACCCAACCGATAAACCGTACACATTTATTATGCCGCATATCTA
Organism: Candidatus Omnitrophota bacterium; assembly: GCA_043798045.1. Taxonomy (GTDB): domain Bacteria; phylum Omnitrophota; class Gorgyraeia; order Zapsychrales; family Fredricksoniimonadaceae; genus Fredricksoniimonas. The sequence goes on from JAZDPD010000186.1 coordinate 1,476, forward strand.
CCTTTAGCGCATTTTTCCATAAGAAAATCCTTCTAACAAAATTCAATGACATGCTGCACCATCCGGATCACAGATCAAAACTGGAAATAAATAAACTCTTCGGAATTCATCACGCCAAAACCCACCATTAAATATGTCAGCAAAGCATAGAAAGCAATACGGAAAAATGGCGACACCCTGGCCATGAACAAAAGATCCCCCGATTTCCACTGGCCCCACTGGACACCCAGCAAAACAACAATGAATCCCAGCAGCCTGGGCATCATCTGGATAAAATCAGCCCCGTGAAAATTTGTAAAGATAGCACAAAACATCCCCCAGGCCTGTTCAACCGAAGGCGCCCGGAATAAAAGCCAGCCGATCACAACCAGATGAAAAAAGAAAAACACTTTAAGAAGCCGCCATCTGTCACCCTCTTTATCAGGCGCCTTGTCCGCACCCCCGCGCCACAAGGCTATTAAATGATGCCCGATCAGGATCACGGCATGATACCCGCCCCAGAAAAGAAACATCCAGGAAGCCCCATGCCAGAAACCGCAAAGCAGCATCGTGACAAGCAGGTTGCCGCTCATCTTCATAACGCTACATCGATTCCCTCCCAGAGGAATATAAACATAATCCCTGAACCATGAAGACAGGCTGATGTGCCAGCGCTGCCAGAATTCATGGGGATCCTTCGAAAAATAAGGTATCCTGAAATTGATCGAAATCTCAAACCCCATGCACTTGCCAAGCCCCCTGGCCATGTTGGAATAACCATCAAAATCACAGAAGATCTGAAAGGCAAACGCATATAACGCGATCAGAACCGCATCACCATGGTACGGGCCCTGGGCCGCAAAGACAGGATTCACAATCTTTGCCAGATTATCCGCAATAAAAACCTTTTCGAATAATCCCCAGAAAAACAAATGACACCCTTCATAAAACTGTTCCCAACGAAAAACACGGGGTGCGACAATTTGCGGCAAGAAATCCTTGGCCCGCATGATCGGCCCGGCAATAAGATGAGGAAAATAGATCACAAACAGGACATAATCCCAATACCGTTGCGCGGGCCTGATCTGGCCACGGTACACATCAACAACATAACTGATGGCTTCAAACGTATAAAAAGAAACACCTACCGGCAGGACAATATTCAATGCCATGCTGAAAGAATCCGGCAAAAAATGAAACGCCTGCAGCACACCCTGAACCTGACCTGCGAAAAAATTGAAATATTTAAAGAAGCCAAGAATGGCCAGATTCACGCCGATGCTCAACCACAGCCAGAAACGTTTCTTGAGTGGATCATCGGTACGGGCGATATAATTACTGCAGAAGAAATCCGTGCTGATCGATACAAACATCAACAGCAAAAACTTCCAGTTCCAGGCCGCATAAAAAGCACAACTTGCAACGATGAGAAACCAGTTTTGCCAACGATGCCTGAGAACAAGATACAAACTGTAAACAACCAGGAAAAACAAAAGAAAATCAACAGAATTGAACAACATCGCGCTGCAGCTCCTGATTATATAATCCGCATTCCTCAAAAAGAAAGGCCCTGCGGACAAACGCCGGCCTCATGCGGCAACAGGTTAATGAAATGTGTGCTCAGGGCCAGGGAACTTGCCGGAAGATACTTCTTCCCTATATAAAAGGACCGCCTCTGCCATCACAGAAGAAATATCCGCAAACTTTTTAACAAACTTTGGTACCTTGCGATCATTTAAACCCAACATATCATGCAAAACCAACACCTGGCCATCGCAAAACCTGCCCGCGCCAATGCCAATGGTTGGTATTTTAAGCATCCCGGTGATTTCTTTGGCCAAAGCTTCGGGCACACATTCAAGCACCAGCGCAAAACATCCCGCGTCCTGAAGCATCCTTGCCTGCTGCAAAATACGCTGTGCGGAGGCCGCATCACGACCCTGCACTTTCATTTCCTGCGCCGTCTGGGGTGTCAGCCCCACATGCCCCATGACAGGAATCCCCGACTGAATCATGATACTTACCGCTTCCAGGCAATTTTCCGACCATTCCACCTTAACCGCATCACAACCCGCCTCAATCAATGCCTTTGCATCCGACATGTACTGGCCGGCCCCAGTGCCGGCCATCTTATCCGCCTGCACATCAGCCATCGCGCACATCGAAGACGCCGGCATATCCGCAATCACCACCGCCTTTTCAACCCCGCGGCAAACAGCCCTGGCATGATGCAGCATCACATCGATCCCGATCTGATGCGTGGCCTCAAGCCCCAGCACCACATTGGCCAGCGAATCCCCCACCAGAATCACATCAATACCCGCCCTATCAAGGATACGCGCCGTCGGATAATCATAGGCGGTCAGCATGACAATTTTATGGTTGGGGTTCTTTTCCATTAACATATTATTTTAAATTCAAATACCGGTCAATTTCATCCGCTGCGCGTGAACCCGAAAGCATGACATCCGTCAGCGACATCTCGGGCTCCACCACACCGCCTGCGGCAAATACACCATTCACACCTGTTTCGGCCATTTCGGGTTTCGTGCGCAAGGTCCCGTTATCATTAAATTCCAGCCCCGGCATATCCCGCAAGAATAACGTGTCCGGCTCCCAGCCCACAGACAACACCACTGTATCTGCCTCAAGGGTAAACTCGGCGGTTTCATCTTCTGTCATCACCAGCCGCCCCTTGCCATCCATCCGGTAATCAAGATAACGGCAGACAAGCCCGCTCACACACCCCGAAAGCCCGACGGACATTTTTACCGGACGCGTGAACGCCTTGATCCTGACACCTTCTTCAATGGCATGGCGCACGAACATGGGATTAGCCTTGATATGTGTTTCAGGCCCGCGCACCACAACCGTCACCTGCCGCCTGGCACGCACCGCCATGCGGGCACATGAAAAAGCCGCGTCATTTTCACCCACAACAATAACCTTCGGCCCCAGCCAGAGATGGATGTCTTCGTGACGCGCATGAACAGCTTTCAGGAATTCAGATGCGCTAATAGAGCCACCAGCATTTTCACCTTCAATGCCCAGCCAGGACGTTCTGCCCGCCCCTGTAGCCACCAGCACCGCGCCAAAACCCTGCTCCAGAAGTTCCAGGGCCGTGGCCACACGGCCAAAAAGAAAATTCGTCACAAAATGAACACCCGCCGCTTCAAACCGCGCAGCCACACGACTAACAACCGAAGCCGGCAACTCAAAGTCAGCCCAGGCATAAGCCAAAACACCGCCGATAGAAGTGGCCGCTTCAAACACCGTCACCGCATACCCCCGCCGAGTCAAAGCCCAGGCCGCGGACAAACCGGCAGGGCCTGATCCTACCACCGCCACTTTCCCCAACGATTTCCCGGAAGTTTCCCTGATCCCTGCACTTTTATAATGTTCGCCAAGAAATCTTTCCAAAGCACGCAGACTGATCCGGTTACCCCGCTGGTTCTGGCAGAGCGTTTCTTCAAAAACCTCAGGGCACAACCGGCCCGTTACATCGGGAAGACAATTGGTCGAAAGCAAAAGATCCAGCGCAGCAACCATGGCGTTGCGGCTGACCAGGCGCACCACCCCCAGGTGATCCGTACCCAAAGGACACGGCTCGCCTTTCAGGGCGCGTTCCCGCTCAAGATAAATACGGCTGTTCTCAACCGCTTCGCGGCTGTTTATCCCCAGAACAACTTCTTTAAACGAGCCAAGACGCTTTTCTGGCGCAATAACCCGGCTTCTTTCTTCCGGCATGAGAAATACTCCCTTTTACTTTCAGCCGCACCCACGGCTTCTTTCACATCTATCGCCTGAGCATCCACCATAATACCTTCAACTGCCGGAAAATACCGGCGGCCGCTGATCATCATCGACGTTTCAACAGAAAAATTACCGCCCGCCTGCAGCATCCCCATCAAATTGACCGATACCGGAACACCTTTTTCAGCAGCCAGCGCACGCACACCCATAAGGATTTCAGGAGATACATCCGCATAAATGCGCGCCACAGATTCAGCCTGCAAAACTTTCTTGAGGGGCCCTAAGACATCCCCTTTTCGCTCATGCATGCCGTCTTTATGCATGACCTGGAATTTGGTACAATTAAGCCTCAACTGGCTCTCGAAAAGGGATGTCTTGCGCGATTCAAATCCGGCCAGGCCAATAACCTTATTACCGACATTTTTTAACCCGCGCGCCAGGCTTAAAAGCGACACCAGCCCAAGCCCTTCTCCAACAATGACAATCGTTCCTTTCTTCTCTAAAGGAATAGCAACGCCATAAGGGCCGCTGAGGGCATAAACCGTATCATTGATCTTCAACTCTTCCAGACGCAGCGCCGGATCATCCGCCACCTCGAAAATAATAGACAGGCATTTACGCCGCAGATCAACCTCAAACACATGGCAAGGGACAGGACTGGAAGCCGCATCCACCATCAAAGTCACAAAATGCCCCGGCCTGAACTTGGCGGCAAGCGCCTCATCCTTAATATCAAGGCGACGGACCGTGGCATTGATGTTCTGTTTACCGATAATTGTATTCATGATGCCTTATTATGTTGAATTCAGAAAAAAATGCAAGGAAATCAGCCTATAAGATGGCCGGCACAGGAACCAGCCATTACATATTATCAAATATTAAAAAATGCGCGCGCATTGGCATTCACCCTGGACAAGGCCTTTTCCTTATCAAGCTTCTTGAGCACACATAACGCGTGAAATGTGCGCCAGACATCTTTGGGAATCGATGGCATTCGCTCACTGCCGCCAGGAATCGCAAACCTGACAGGAGTATCTGTCTCAACCATAATTTGTTCTATCGGCGCATATTCCGCCGCCTTGCGTAGGGGCGATTCATGAATCGCCCCTACAAGTGCCGGCGTCACTGAAATCACATACCCGGCATCCAGGATGTCCTTAAGCACATCCACAGGCCCGCTATACCAATGAAAATCAGCTTTCCTGATGCCTGTGGCCACCAGCCTATCCAGGCACTCCCGCCAGGTGCCGCGGCTGTGCACCACCACCGGCAAATCAAATTCCTTGGCCAGATCAAGCTGACGCTGAAATACAAGGCGCTGTTCAGCCTTTTTCACATCATCACGCCGCACCCATTTGTACCAGAAATCAAGTCCGATCTCACCAATCGCCACAATTTCAGGAAACCCACCCGAAGTCCCCTTGCCTAAAACATCCCTGAATAATGAAAAACATTGCTCTACATCTTCCGGCGTAATATTGCCAGGATGAATGCCCAGTCCCAGATGAATCACTGGGGCGGTCTTAAAACCCACCTTGGCAAAATCCAAATGCCTAGTATTTGATGAATAGTCAACGCCCAAGGCTACGACATCACTCACCCCTGATTCCGACGACAGTGAAAGTGCCTGAACCAGATCAGGGATATCATACAAATGCGTGTGGGTGTCGATTATTGTTGACAAAATGTCAATATTTCCATATAATTCACTAAATTTAGTGCCCCTGTAACTTAATGGATAAAGCACCCTCCTGACTAAAGGGTGGATGTGAGTTCAAATCTCACCAGGGGTGCTGAATGACCTTAGAGGCGCGTCAGGACGCTTCTAAGGGGAAAATTGTAATCACAAGTGCGACAGGAAAAATTTAAAAGAGCTCCATAGATCAGCAAAAACTGTTACTTTGTAAGTTAGTCGACAAAACAAAGAACAGGAGATCTATGGAGCAGAGAAATTGTAACATCAAGCGCAA
>JAZDPD010000187.1:0-3472 GCA_043798045.1 Candidatus Omnitrophota bacterium
TTACGCCAACCTAGCTGCTCATAAATAACACGCCCGCGCACCAATGCCTTAAATTTTTTTTTTCTGAATACCTTACCCTATAAATATTAAACGACAACATCCGCGCCGCTTGTAGTGGCGGCTCATGAGCCGCCACTACACACAACCCCCCACATCACGCCTGATAAACAATTTTCCCGCCGCAAATGGTTGTTTCAACCCGCCCCTTGAACGTCCAACCAATAAAAGGTGAATTCCTGGACTTTGATACCAGATCATCACGCTTCAAGGTCCACTCCCTTTCCACATCAACAATCACAATATCCGCATCCTTACCCTCAACAATCATACCCTTTTCCGTCAAACCAACGATACGCGCCGGTGATGCAGACAACTTGTCCACCACCTGCGGCAATGTCAGAACACCGTGCGCCACCAACTCTTTCATCACAAGACCAAATGCTGTTTCAAGACCAACAAGACCCGGTGGAGCTGAGTCAAAATCCACTTCCTTGTCTTCATGCGTATGCGGTGCATGATCCGTCGCAATACAATCAAGTGTACCGTCTTTAAGGCCCGCCTTGATCGCCGCCACATCTTTAGCCGTGCGCAGCGGCGGCGCCACCTTGGTGGCGGTATCGAACCCTTTCACCGCTTCTTCCGTTAAACTAAAATGATGCGGCGTGGCCTCAGCGCTGACCTTAACCCCTTCATTCTTCGCCCGACGGATAAGCTCAACCGAACGCTCTGCACTGATATGCATGAAATGGATCGGCATATTCAAATAATGCGCCAACTCAATGTCGCGTGCGACAATAACGGTTTCCGATACCGTCGGATCCCCTTTAAGGCCAAGCCTGGTGCAAATAAGCCCCTCATTCATAACCCCGGAACCGGTCAGTGTTGGATCCTGGCAATGCTGCATGACCACAAGGCCGGCCATTCGCGCATACTCCATAGCCCGGCGCATCAACCCCGCACTCATGACCGTTGAGCCGTCATCCGTTACCGCCAAACATCCGGCACGCTTTAGATCCATCATCTCTGTAAGCGCCGCCCCTTCACGCCCCTTGGTAATAGCCCCGACAGGGAAAACATTCACAAGTCCAACCTTCTTGGCCTGATCCAGCACAAACTGCACAACCTGGGCCGTGTCCATGGCCGGCGCCGTATTGGGCATCGCAAAGATCGACGTAAACCCGCCCTTGACAGCCGCACGGCTTCCGGTCGCAATCGTTTCCTTATCTTCACGTCCAGGCTCACGCAAATGCACATGCAAATCAATAAACCCGGGCATCACCGTTTTTCCGGCCGCATCGATGACCGCGGCATCCTCATCCGCCAACCCCTGGCTGATGCGTTTGATCTTGCCATCTTCAATCAGAATATCCTTAAGTCCGGGCTGCTCACCCATGGCCGCAACACCATTTACAATCCTTGCATGTTTGATGATCAACTTCATATTCATTCAGCCTTTCTTCCTAATAAAAGATACAACACCGCCATCCTGACAGCGATGCCATTGGTCACCTGTTCAAGGATCACAGACTGGACACCATCGGCCACATCCGCCGCAATCTCAACCCCGCGATTCGTCGGCCCCGGATGCATGACCAACGCATTGGGCTTGGCCTTCTTTAAACGGTCAGAGGTAATACAGAACTCTCGCACATACTCCGTGATCGATGGCAGGAACAACTCCTGCTGACGCTCCTTTTGCATGCGTAAGGCCATCACCACATCCGCGCCATCCAGTGCGCGGTCAATGCGGGTTGTCACATCCACGCCCATTTGATCAATCCCGGCGGGCATCAGCGTCCCTGGCCCGCACACCGTCACATGCGCCCCCATCGTGGTCAAAGCACTGATATTTGAACGCGCCACACGGGAATGCAAAATATCACCAACAATCGTCACTTTCTTGCCATCCAAAGGCCCCAGCTTATCCACCATGGTAAACACATCCAGGAGCGCCTGGGTCGGATGCGCACGACAGCCGTCTCCGGCGTTAACAATGACCGTATTGGTGCCCTGTGCCAGTATCTGCGGAACACCGGAGGCCCCATGGCGCACCACCATGGCATCCACATTCATGGCTTCAATATTAAGCGCCGTATCAAGCACCGTCTCGCCCTTGGTCATGGAACTGGCCGTGGCCGCAATGCTTAACGTATCAGCCGACAAACGCTTGGCCGCCAGTTCAAAAGAAACACGCGTGCGCGTGGATGGCTCGAAAAATAAAAGCGCCACCGTCTTGCCGCGCAACGCTGGCACCTTCTTGACCTCACGCGAGGATACTTCCTTGAAAGAACGGGCTGTTTCAATCACCAGTTCAATTTCCTGGCGCGTCACATCATCCAGGTCCAGCAAATGTTTCTGTGTCCATTCGGCCATGTCTAACGCCCCTCCTCAAGAAGAACCTCATCACTGACACCGTCACTCTCCAAGAGCTTCACCCGCACATCCTGCGAACGCGCGGTGGGAATATTCTTCCCCACAAAATCCGCACGGATCGGCAACTCCCGATGCCCACGGTCAATCAAAACCGCCAGCTGAATGCATGCCGGCCGCCCCAGATCATTCAAAGCCCCCAACGCCGCACGAATCGTGCGTCCAGTAAAAAGCACATCATCCACCAGCACTACAACCTGGTCTGTAATATCAAAATCAATGAGTGTTTCTTTAACCGCGGGCTGATGAGAGATCAGCGTCAAGTCATCCCTGTACAGATTAATATCCAGGATGCCGCACTCCATGGGACACCCCTCGATCTGTTCAATCTCGCGTTTAAGCCGGTCAGCCAACACTGCCCCGCGCGTGCGGATCCCCACCAGGCAAAGATCCTCCACACCCTTATTACGTTCAATGATTTCATGCGCAATGCGGGTGACCGCACGCCTGACCTGATCAGAATCCATAATCTTTGACAACGGGCTCATAATCCTCCAGTAACAATAAAGCCCGACATCACACAGGGCCGGGCATATAAAAAGCCTTCTTCACGGCTTGCGCCGCAAAAAAGGCTTTGATTAGCTTTAAGCGCTCTTACTTTCATAAGTTCCTTGCCGGCCTCTCAGGGCACGACTTAAAGGCGTTCACGTTCAAAACTTGACAAAGTCTACCACTCGCAACGCCGGATGTCAAGGCAGATGGCGTGCAACTAACTAATACAGATCAAAGGATACTTTTCAAGATTCTTTAAAGAATCAACATATAAATCCACATCAAGATCCGGCCAACGCAAAGGCGTTCCAAGTTGCAACGACCGGACGTCTATGAAGGCACACTCCCAAGCTCATTAACACTTGCCAAAGGCAGAATATTTGTCGTAGGAGCTATATTAAAAATTATCGGGGAAAATTGTAATCACAAGTGCGACAGGAAAAATTTAAAAGAGCTCCATAGATCAGCAAAAACTGTTACTTTGTAAGTTAGTCGACAAAACAAAGAACAGGAGATCTATGGAGCAGAGAAATTGTAACATCAAGCGCAA
>JAZDPD010000188.1:0-2770 GCA_043798045.1 Candidatus Omnitrophota bacterium
TCCTGTCAACGTACGGGTATAGTTTTGAACAAAAAGGGACTATTATTACTGTCACAACAGTTGATAATTTGAGAAAACGGCGTGAAGATGCCAAGTCATTGGCTGATCAGGAGCCCTTAACTACAGAATCTTTTGTTTTAAATTACAGCAAGGCTTCTGATGTCAAGGATTCGATTGATAAAATGAAGTCGCCCCGCGGCAGCGTTAATTTTGACAAGCGCACGAACACCCTGATTGTGTCGGATGTGGAAACAAATTTACAAATGATCCGCGATGTGATCAAAGGCCTGGATGCGGTCACGCCCCAGGTATTGATTGAGGCCAAGATCATTGAAACCACCCTGAACAAGGGTGAAAACATGGGCATTGACTGGAATATCCTGGCATCAGCGTCAGGGTCTTCGCGTCCGACAACATTTCCTTTCTCGACACATTCAGACAGCCAGTATCTTTCCGGAACCGATTTTCAAGTTACGGGTGTCAAGTATGACAATCCTTTTGATTCGCAAGGGATATTTACATATGGCACGCTTAATCTTTCTCAATTTTCAGTGGCCTTGCAGATGCTCAAGACCCGTTCGGATGTGAACACCATTTCCAATCCACGCATCGTGACCTTGGATAATCAGCCGGCAAAGATTACAGCGGGTAGCCAGTATCCTTTACCAAAATATATTTATAATGAACAATCGGCATCGCTTCAGGTTTCAGGGTGGGAATACATTGATATCGGTGTTACGTTTCTGGTAACACCGCATGTTAACGGGGCTAATGTTGTGACGCTTGATATCGAGCCGACCGTGACAGATATCATGGGTTATGTTACACTGGAAAATACATCTGTTCCTCAGTTAAGTTCAGAGACGGCAAAAACGACGGTTATGATCAGGGATGGGAATACACTGATGATTGCCGGTTTGATCAAGGATCGAAAAACGGATACGCGTAAAAAAGTTCCATTTCTGGGAGATATTCCGATTTTGGGGCTGCCTTTTCAGAAGAAAGATGCCTCTGTTGTTAAGACAGAGCTTGTGATATTTTTGACACCGCATATTATCACCGCAACAGCTGACCAGAAAGCTGAAGATCATCAGTGATGTATGACGGGCGCTTCGCTTGTTAGCGGAGTAGAAAAATTTAAGGAGTGTTTGTGTCCAGAGAGATTCTCATTCATGTGGGCGACGGTGAGCGCCGTGTCGCTATTGTTGACAACAAGCGTCTTGATGATTTTTATATTGAGCTTGACCGTCATCGTTCCTTCCTGGGTAATATTTATAAAGGCCGCGTTGAATCTATCCTGCCGTCCATTAACGGGGCATTTGTTAATATTGGACAAGACAAGAATGGTTTTCTGTATTTGACTGATGCGGATCATCCTTATGTTCAGGACTTTGACAATTTAAACGGGCCAGGGGCTGCAGCGCAGAGTTTTCTGGATAAGATTTTAAATCGCAAGCCCAAGGCCTTGCCTGAAGCTGATCCGGCGGTTGTTTCTCAGGCGGCACCCGCTCCTCAGGTCCCGGCGGGCGCACCCGCATCTGTTGAGGGTGCTTCGCCTAAGGTTGGTGAGTTAAAAAATCAGCAAGAAGGTTTTAGGCGCGGCGGCCGTGGCGGTCGTCATGCGCAGGCCAAAAAGGATCGTCCGATTCCGCTGAAGGTTGGACAGGAAGTGCTTGTGCAGGTTGAAAAAGACCCTTTTGGCACCAAGGGGGCGCGGCTGACCACGCATTTGTCGATCCCGGGGCGTTTTGTGGTGTACATGCCTTACGACAAGCATATTGGTGTTTCCCAGAAAATTGAGTCGGTTGAGGAGCGTCAGCGTTTGCGTGATATCATCAAGGGTTGTGATTTTGTTAAAGACGGTGGTTTTATCATCCGTACGGTTTGCGTGGGGCAGGAGAAGGAAGAACTTTTAAACGATGCAAAATTTGTTTATGAAAAATGGCAGAAGGTTGTAAAGCTGGCCAAAGAAAAAAAAGCGCCGGCTATTATTTACCAGGAAGGCGATATTATCTGGAAGGTTGTAAGGGATTTTTTCCGCAAGGAAGTGACGGCCCTTCATATTGATTCCAGGGTTGAGCATGAAAAACTTTCCAAATATGTCGAAACGCTGGTGGGAAAGCTTGCGCTAAAGAAGGTGCATTATTATGGTGGTGAACAATCGATTTTTGAAGCGCATAAGGTTTCAGCAGAACTTGAGCGCATTTATGATCAGAAGGTTTTCTTAAAGACTGGCGCGCATATTGTTATTGAGCCGACAGAGGGTGTGACGGTTATTGATGTCAACAGCGGGCGTTACAAGACTTCTGCTTCACCTGAAGATGCTGCGTTTAATGTGAATATGGAAGCGGCACCTGAGATCGCCCGGCAATTGCGCTTGAGGGATTTGGGTGGCATCATTGTTATTGATTTTATTGATATGTCGCGTGAAGAGCACAAGCGCAAGGTGGTTGAAACTTTGCGGCTCGAGCTGTCCAAGGATTTGTCCAAGACCGAAGTGAATAAGATTTCCAGCCTTGGGTTGGTTGAAATGACACGAGAACGGGCCGGGAAAACGATTGAATCTCTGAAATTCCTGGAATGCCCCTATTGTCATGGCCGCGGCCGTGTGCAGATTGATTAATCCGGAGTGGAAAATTGTAATCACAAGTGCGACAGGAAAAATTTAAAAGAGCTCCATAGATCAGCAAAAACTGTTACTTTGTAAGTTAGTCGACAAAACAAAGAACAGGAGATCTATGGAGCAGAGAAATTGTAACATCAAGCGCAA
>JAZDPD010000189.1:0-6296 GCA_043798045.1 Candidatus Omnitrophota bacterium
GTTGGAAGAGATGTATCTATTGAACCGCATATTCATGTGATCAGAGGGCAAAAAGTTATTTTAGATTCCGATTTGCCGTACGCTTTTACAGAGCACGGTACGGTCATGGCGGCTAATATCCTTAACAGTCCGTCTTCGGTACAAATGAGTGTATTCGTTGTCCGTGCTTTCATGAAAATGCGTGCTGTTTTATTCGAACGAAAAGAGCTGACAGGAGAGTTGAGGGCATTAGAAAAGAAATTAACCGATCATTTGGATGTGCATGAGGCGGCTATTTTTGATATCTTAAAGCGTATGATGGATTTATTGGATCCGCCTCCAGCACCGCCAGCTCCTCCCAAACCAAGAATCGGGTTTCATTGAGGCGTATTTAAAGCGATAATTTCTCTAGGGGGTATTTTATGAGCCAGGTTAAGTTGCAACAGCTCAAGGGATTGCTTAAGGCACATTTTGGTTTTGCTCAGTTCCTGCCCTTGCAGGAAGAAATTGTTTTGCATGTTCTCACCGGCCAGGATGCTGTCGTTCTGATGCCCACCGGTGGAGGAAAGTCGTTATGTTATCAACTGCCCGCACTTGTTTTGGATGGGATTACGCTGGTCGTTTCGCCATTGATTGCGCTCATGAAGGATCAGGTGGACGGGCTTAAGGCCAATGGCATTGCGGCGGAGCTTATCAACAGCAGTTTGACCGGGGATGAAATTTCACGGATTAAGGCCGCTTTAATGCGCGGCGAGGTCAAACTCTTGTATGTGGCTCCGGAGCGATTGGCGGTTGAAGGGTTTCGTGCGTTCTTACGCGGTCTTAAGATCAGTTGTCTGGCCGTGGATGAAGCGCACTGTATTTCCCAGTGGGGGCATGATTTTCGTCCGGATTATTTGAAGGTAAAAACCCTGCGTGAAGATTTCCCTTTGGTTGGTGTTGTTGCGCTGACAGCCACAGCAACAATGCGTGTCCGTAAGGACATGGTGGAGCATTTGTGTCTGAAAGAGCCCCGAATATTTCTTTCCAGTTTCAACCGTCCTAATCTTCATTACGATATTCGTCCTAAAGATAACGCTTTTGAGGATCTGGTAGGTTTGTTGCGTTCACCGGAACACAAAGACCGTTCGGTCATTGTTTATTGTTATTCGCGCAAGGAGACAGAGCAATTGGCGGCCGACCTGGGTGCAAGGGGTTTCAGGGCTGAGGCGTATCATGCCGGACTGGAGCCAAAGGATCGGCATGAAATTCAGGATCGTTTTATCAAGGATGAAACGCCTATCATTACGGCCACGATCGCCTTTGGCATGGGGATTGATAAATCTGATATCCGCCTGGTGGTGCATTATGTGTTGCCGGGATCAATTGAGGGGTATTATCAGGAAACTGGACGTGCCGGCCGGGATGGCTTGCCAGCCACGTGCGTGCTATTTTATTCTTACGCGGACAAGTTCAAGCAGGAATATTTCATTGAAAGGATCGAAGATCCGCTGGAAAAGAGGCGCTCGTTGGAGAAACTTGGCAAAATTGTTGCTTTTTGTGAAAGTTCTTTGTGCCGCAGAAAGTTTTTGCTGGAGTATTTTGGGGAAAGTTATGAACAGGCCAATTGTGCGTGTTGCGATCGCTGCCTGCGCTCTCAAGAGGAGTTTGATGCAGATGAGATTGGCCGTATCGTTTTGGGATGTGTTTCCAGGGTGGGCGGAAGGTTTGGGGGCCAGTATATTGTTGATATTTTGCGAGGTTCGCGCCAGGAGCGTATTTTAAAGAATGGCCACGATCGTTTGCCGTTACATGGTGGTGGCCGAGCGTTTAGTGAGGGGGAGTTGAAGGAGATTGTGGGGTTATTAATTCAGAAAGCGTTGCTGATAAAGACCGATGGGGAATACCCGGTCATTGAGCTTACGGATGCTGGGCGTGGGTTTCTGGAAGGTGCGGATCGGTTGATGTTGCCTCAGTTGCGTCGTTCTAGAAAATTGCAGGGTAGGGATTCTTCTGGTTCTTTGGATTCGGATGTTGCCGGTGATGGTGGGTTGTTTGAAGAGTTGCGTAAACTTCGTAAGCAGGTGGCGGATGCACGTGGGGTGCCCCCGTTTGTGATATTTGCGGACACTGCCTTGCGTGAGATGACACGTCGTTTGCCACAGGATGAGAAAAGCTTTATGGCGATCACCGGGGTTGGCGATAAGAAGTTAAAGTGGTTTGGTCCGGCTTTTATTAACAAGATTAAAGAATATTCAGCCAGTAATGGCCTGACGGGCTTAACGGGCTCTTGTCATCAATCAATAGTAAAAACCATGACTGTTGGTTCAACTTATGAAGAGACCCGCAAGCTGGTGAAGCAGAAGTTATCCATGAAAGAGATGGTCACTGCCCGTGGGTTTTCTTTATCAACAATATTGTCGCATCTTGAAAAGCTCTCAGGTGAAGATGTCGACCTTGATATTGATCATTTGCGACCGGATGAACCTGTATTTGGCCATATTAAAAAAGCATTTGAGCAATCAGGTGCGGGTGTTTGGGCTTTGTCACCCATTAAAACATTGCTGGGGGATCAATATTCTTACGATGACATTCGTCTGGTGAGAATCTTTTTATCAAAAGACCGTTTGGTTGATTAGGTTGATTAATGATCGCAGGCAATTCGCGGATACAGATCGTTAATCCTTTTTAAAAATATTGTGGTATATTTCTTTCATGCTTGAATTTCTTAAATCAATTTACTACTGGTTTATGACAGGTGTGGCGGCTGTTATTAGCTATGTTTTTTATCCATGCCTGGTTCTCGGCCGTAAGCATGTTCCACGTCAGGGTGGTTTTATTCTGGCATCTAATCATGAAAGTAATATTGATCCGATCCTTTTGCCGGTGGCCTGTCCCCGGCAGATGCGTTTTATGGCCAAGGATTCATTGTTCAGTAACCCTGTTCTGGGGGCGATCATTCGAACGGGGGGTGGTTTCCCGGTCAAGCGTGGCAGGCCTGACAAGGGGGCCATGGGTGAATTCCTGCGTCAACTGGATCTTGGATATCCTGTTCTGATTTTTCCTCAAGGCACGCGCGGTGGCACAAGGCCGCAAGCGGGGGTGGGGTTTTTGGCTGTTAAAAGTGGCAAGCCTGTTCTCCCGGCCTATATTGAGGGAACGGATCAGGTGCTTGCCAAGGGTAAATTTCTGCCACAACGGCATCCAGTTAAAGTTGTTTTTGGAAAACCCCTATATTTTGCTTCTGATGAATCTGCAGATGATGTGGCTCAAAAGGTCATGGCGGCCATTGTGGCACTGAAGAATCCTTCCAACTCCTGATTTTCCTCTTCTCTAATATATAATTTCGGATCTTGATATCTATATTCGGAATATTCTATACTTATATGCGTGGTAATATTTGTTAGAAATTTAATTATTTTCTGTAGAGATGCGGCATTGTCACATCTCTAAAAGTAATCAAGAGTCGGGAGTATTTTAAAGGTTCTCATGCGTAAAGTGATGACAATATTTGTTCTGATGGCATTTATTGCGAATGGCTTCGTGCCGTTTTCCTATGCCCAGACACTGGCATTGCCAGCACCGGGAACTATGGTTTCCAGAACTCCGGCCTATGTGCCACTCATGCTCAAAGGGCTTAAGGTTCATCCTGAAAACCCGCTTTTGTTTGATTTTATTGTTGATACAGGTAATTCTGGGTTGGGTACAGAGACGTCACGGGCAACGTCTTTGCGTCTGATCAAATATTTTTTGGCCGCGTTAACAATTAAAGAGAATGATTTGTGGGTCAACTTGTCACCGTACCAGAAGGACAGGATGATTGTGGATGAGCTTGGGAAGACGGAGCTGGGTCGTGATATGCTTGCCCAGGATTACGTACTCAAACAGTTAACAGCATCGATGATTTATCCTGAAAATGATTTGGGAAAGAAGTTCTGGCAGAGGGTGTACGCTAAGGCGCAGGATCAGTTTGGAACAACAGATATTCCGGTGGATACTTTTAATAAAGTGTGGATTACGGCGGACAAGGCCAAGGTGCTGGAGCGAAATAATGTCGCTTATGTGGTCGGGGGGCATTTAAAGGTCATGCTTGAATCTGATTACGAAGCCATGTCCCATCAGAAGGGCAGGGCGAAGTCCTTGGCTCTTGCCGGGGATAAAGCTCAAGAACATGCGTCGACCGACGGGGGGCATGGTGGCCCGTTACAAGATGATCAACGGGGCTCTGTGTCCCCCGCCACGCTGCCAAGCAACAAAACCCCAGATTTTGCTAAAGATATCATTCGCGAAATAATCCTTCCTGAAATTGAAAAAGAAGTCAACGAGGGTGCGAATTTCGCCAATCTTCGTCAAATATTCTATAGCATGATCCTGGCAACCTGGTATAAGAAGGCGTTGAAAGGGGCTTTTTTAAATCAGGTGTATGCGAATATGGGCAAGGTTGGCGGGGTTATTTCAGATGATCTTCAGGCAAAGGAAAGAATCTATGCGCAGTATTTAGACGCTTACAAGAAGGGTGTTTTTAATTATATTAAAGAGGAATCCGTAGGGGGGGCTCATGAGCCGCCCTTACTTGTTAATGCATCGCCCGAACGGCAAGGTCAGGTATCAAAAGGGGCTTCTGATGAGGTTGTCACGCGAAAATATTTCTCGGGGGGTATCGCCAGGAATCTTGATCTTGCCCAGAACATGGAGGTTGTTAAGGACAGTCCCCTGAATAATGTTGGTGTTGTGTTAGGGGAGTTGCTTTTTGTTGATGTGCGCATGGATCAGGCGGGTCGAGCTGTGGCTGAAACGAATCCTGTGGATGCCTCCATGAAGAGCGATGTGAAAGAGTATGCACGATTAGCATATGCTTCTGGGTATGCTCCATTTAAGACTTACGGAAGCATATCCGAGTTAATGTCGGCATTATTAATATCCTGGAGCGACCGGGATGAAAAGGTCAATGCCTTGAAATTTGTGAGAATAAGAGAAAAACAGCTTGCGACTAGGGAAAGTGCATTGAAGTTGCTTGCTGAAATTAAGAATCAAATCGAATCATTTATGGGTGACGATATAAATCCGCGATTGCCCGTATTTATTGCTTCTTCCCGTATGTCCTTAGGCATTTTGGCGCATGATGAAAACTTGCGGCATGAATTTGGTTTATTGCTGGGTGTTGGGCATTGGCCTGAGGGGGCCGGTTTCTCTAAAATAGCAGAGTGGCAGGCAGAGCATTGGAAGGGAGTATTGGCTAATGATAAACTAACGGGTTTGTCAAAAGACAGGTCGAATTTATTTAAGTGGCTTGGTGTTATTTTAGGAAAGAATGCAAGATTGTCACCAGAGGATTCGGTTATTATTGCTGTTTCCGATAATGATTTCTTTTCTTCTGTAAATAATGTGTTCGGTCATTTAATGGGAGATGAGGTGTTGAAGGGGGCGGTGAATGTATTTCAGCGCTCTTTAAGGCCTGATGATTATGTTTTGCGTTATGGTGGGGAGGAGTTTGTCCTTGTTTTCTCAGGGCCACAACAGCATGGTGCTGGGGTTGTCATGAAGCGTGTGAGGGATAACATGCTTGCCTTGGTCAAAAATGCGCCAACGGGTAGTATGTTGTCTAAACTGCAGGATAAGCAGTTTGTATTGGGTCAATTGAGTAAGGTGCCCAAGGATGAGAAGCTTTATCGTACGTTATTGTTCCAGATCATGCTGCAAAATCCTGGCGTGAGCGTTGAGCAATTGGATGAAGCGTATGGTGGCGATACTGATCGTTTAATCAATGCGTGGTTGGTTAATGATGAGCATGTGTTTGCGGGGTGGGTTGTTTCCATGAGCGCGGGGGTTTCATTCTTGTCGCCGTTGAGACGAGAGGAAATTCAATTGCTGGATTATGAAAAGACTGTTGGTGATATGGTAAAAATAGCGGATGAATTGTTGACTCAACAAGCGAAAAAAACACGTAATTCTGTTGTTGTGGCGCAGGAACCGGTTGCGCCCGTAAAAGTTGATCATGCAAAGGATGTTCTTGGTGGTATTGACTTAAATGCCCAGAATATGGGTTTGAATATTGAAAAGAGTGAATCTGGGATAGCCATGACATTTGATCCTGCCGTGATATCCAGGTTTAAGGTCGGAAATTTTACAGGGATTGTGCCGGTTATCCTAAAAGTTACCCCTATTCGAAGCCTGTCAGAAATACTATAATCGTACACGTGGAAAATTGTAATCACAAGTGCGACAGGAAAAATTTAAAAGAGCTCCATAGATCAGCAAAAACTGTTACTTTGTAAGTTAGTCGACAAAACAAAGAACAGGAGATCTATGGAGCAGAGAAATTGTAACATCAAGCGCAA
>JAZDPD010000194.1:0-15389 GCA_043798045.1 Candidatus Omnitrophota bacterium
TTGCGCTTAGTGTTACAATTTCTCTGCTCCATAGGTCTCCTGTTCTTTGCTTGTTCGCAACTTACAAAGTAACAGTTATTTTTCAGATCTATGGAGCTCTTTTAAATTTTTCCTGTCGCACTTGTGATTACAATTTTCTGATTTAAGAAAAATCGAGAATATTATTCGGATAGGAACGGACGAAGGTATTGCCCTGTATATGATGCTGAACAATGAAGAATATCTTCCGGTTTACCACAAAAAATCACTTCCCCCCCGCGGTCTCCTCCATCTGGACCCAAATCAATGATATGATCTGCAGATTTTACAACTTCCAGGTTATGCTCAATGACAATGATAGTATTCCCTTTTTCAACAAGCCGCTGAAGCACCACAAGAAGCTTCTGAACATCTGCAAAATGAAGCCCTGTAGTCGGCTCATCAAGGATATACAACGTCCGTCCGGTCGCCGGCTTGCACAACTCAGCCGCCAATTTAACACGCTGTGCCTCGCCACCCGAAAGCGTTGTAGCCGGCTGCCCCAGTTTGATATAACCAAGCCCGACATCATTGATAACTTCAAATATACGCCGAATCCGGGGGAAATTATTAAAAACTTCAAGCGCTTCAATGATCGAAAGATCAAGGACCTGGCTGATGTTTCTTCCTTTATATTCAACCTGAAGTGTCTGATCGTTAAAACGCCGTCCATGACATTGTTCACATTCGACATGAACATCAGGAAGGAAGTGCATTTCAATTTCCTTAACCCCATCGCCCTGGCAAGCCTCGCAACGTCCGCCTTTAATATTAAAACTAAACCGTCCTGGGGCATAGCCCCGCAACTTTGATTCAGGTAATTGGGAAAATAATGACCGGATATCTGTAAACACACCCGTATAAGTCGCCGGATTGGATCTAGGTGTCCTGCCAATAGGCGACTGATCAACAACGATAACCTTGTCAAGATACCCAACACCTTCCAGCTTCTTAAAAACCCCCGGTTTCTCAGATGAACCATGAATTTTCTGGGCAAGAGCTTTTTGCAAAACATCATTAATCAGCGTTGACTTCCCCGACCCTGAAACCCCCGTGACACAAATAAAAGCCCCAAGGGGGAAATCTACATCAATATTTTTCAGATTGTGCTCTGAAACACCCTTAAGCCGCAACAAAGGCATTTTATGAGTATCCCGCCTTGTCAATGGCAAAGGAATTCGGATCGTTCTGTTCAAATAACGCCCCGTTAATGAGTTCCCTGACTTAAGCATACCTTCCACGGGACCGGCATACATAACCTGACCACCGTAAAGGCCTGCCCCTGGCCCCAGGTCAATGACCCAATCTGCCCGGCGAATCGTATCTTCATCATGTTCGACCACAATCAATGTATTCCCAAGATCACGCAACGCATGCAAACTTGCCAGCAAACGGTCATTATCCTTTTGATGCAAACCAATGGAGGGTTCATCCAAAACATAAACCACACCCACAAGCCCTGAACCGACCTGTGTGGCCAGACGAATCCGTTCAGCCTCCCCTCCCGATAATGTGGCACTTTTGCGATCAAGTGTCAAATAATCAAGCCCGACATTAATACAAAAATCAAGCCTGCGGTTAATCTCCTTGAGAATGGGGTGCGCAATAGAAGCTTTATCTGTAGGCCACCTCAAGCCTGTAAAGAATTCTTTAGCTTCTTTGATGGAAAGCCTGACCGTTTCAGCAATATTCTTCCCGCCGACAAGGACCATCAAGGATTCTTTCTTTAAACGGTCCCCCCGGCATGCCGGGCAAAGCGCTTCTGACATGAATCCCGAGATTTCTTCCTTAAGCCAATCACTATCCGTCTCACGGAAAAGCCGCTCCAAATATCCTGAAACCCCCTCAAATTTCTTACCCCAGATAATATCTTCACCACCGTAAATAACACGCTTTCTGAAATCCGGCGGAAGCTTCTTAAAAGGCAAGGAAACATCAATATCGTAAAGACCGGCAAGCTCACGTAACACAGCCCGATAATACATCATGTAACCACGCTGTCCTTTTGACCAGGGAACAATCGCGGAAACCCATGGTTTGTCAGGGTCGTTGACCAACGTGGCAACATCTATCTCCATTTTAGTACCAATTCCGTTACATGCCAGGCATGCGCCATAAGGTGAATTAAATGAAAATGTCCTTGGCTCTAGTTCAGGAAGATTAATATCTTCATCCGGCACAGCAAATGCCTCACTGAAAACAATGTCAGCCTTTCTTTCCTGAAAACCAACGATAAGTACGCCTTTACCAACTTTTAACGCCGTTTCCACAGAATCTGTTAAACGGGATTTCAAATCCGGTCTTACGGCCAGGCGATCAACAACAATCTCAATGCTGTGAACCTTGAAACGGTCCAGCTTGACCTTTTCATTAACATCATAAATTTCTCCATCGGCCCTGTAGCGTGCAAAACCGGCTTTTGAAATTTCCTGACCAATATGCGGGTAAGTCCCTTTCTTTCCTCTAATATATGGGGCCAGGATAAAAATCTTTTCCCCTTCTCCAAGACGCAGGATTCGGCTGACCATTTCCTGAGCAGATTGCTTTTCAAGTTGCTGACCTTTATAATACGGAACACCAGTGCGTGCAAAAAGAAGGCGTAAATAATCATAAATCTCGGTTTGAGTGGCCACGGTTGAACGCGGGTTGCGGCTGGTGGTTTTTTGTTCAATTGAAATTGTAGGGCTCAATCCTTCAATCGATTCAACATCCGGTTTCTGCATTTGATCAAGAAATTGACGCGCATACGCAGAAAGGCTTTCCACATAACGACGCTGTCCTTCCGCGTAAATCGTATCAAATGCCAACGATGACTTACCTGAACCGCTTAAGCCAGTCACAACAATAAATTTATTGCGCGGCAACTCAAGCGTAATATTCTTTAAGTTATGTTCTTTGGCATTCTTGATTATAATATTCGTTAGCTGCATAACACCCTTTTATATATTTAGTAGACCATTCTACCCCGTACTTACAAAAAAACAACCCCTGCCGTCATTTCTGACGACAGGGGCATATCAAAGCTGAAAAAGATAAGAATTACTTCTTACCCTTCTTCTTTTTCTTGCCGCCCTTAACCATCGCCGCAGAAGAGATATCCCCCTGCTTGTCAATGAAATACAGAAACCCAGCCTCTTTCTTGATACCGACCTTGACGACCTTCTTGGTTTTTCCACCCTTCTTGTCGCCGCGAGCCATAGCCGCACAGGAAACATCTCCCTGCTTATCAATAAAGTACAGGAATCCCTTTTCCTTCTTGACACCTACCTTAGCAACTTTCTTAGCCATTCTTATTCACCCCCTTTCGTCTCATTTTGAATGTTATGTTCCTACCTTTACATGCGTTGCAAACCCCTGAAGAGTTCTAATACCCGAAAGAACTGCCAAATAACTTGTTTTAGGGTTATCCGGGCAAATTGTGTTTTCTGATGTAGTTCGGATACAACCAAATTTACCCTCAAGCACAATTTCATGCCTATTGCGTTTAATTGTCGAAGAGGCAATGACCCTGACACGAAAATTTACCTTTTTACCAGCAGCCAGCGCCAACGTTGCTGCCACATTGATATTTTGAGGAAAATATTTAACGGCATCTCTTACATGCCCATCAAATAAAACGACATCCTTCTGGATGCCCCCTTCCAAAAGCCTTCGTTTCAATACATAAACATTATTCGTAAATCCTGAACAAGGCTTCGTGGATGTTAAGATCATTGTTTTAATCCCGAGCACCGCGGCTGCCTTAACGGCATCTATCCCTGCAATGGCTCCGGAAGGCAAAAGAAGATCACCCTTAGAACGATCGGCCAGTGAAAGAAGGCTATCATTCTCCAACAACCGTCCAACACTCATGGCCATCACACTCTTGCCCGCCTTAAGGGCGCATTTAACAATTTCACACGTTGCAGAAGTATTAACCGCTTCAACAACAACATCACAACAACCGATCAAATGATTCAAGGATGCTGTCACTTTAACTGGGGATGAAAAGCGCCTGGAGAGAATCTGCGCTTTAGAATTATCGATATCATACAGAGCCGTCAGGGTGAACTTGCGCTTAAGTTCCTCTTTCGTGCTAAGAGCAATCCGGGAACCAATCGCTCCGCATCCAATGATACCCAATCTTATCTTGCCGTTCTTAGAAGTCATTGAGCCTTAATAACAATATTATCGATCAATCGCGTTTTACCGATTCTGACCGCCACTGCCACAAGAACTTTGCCTTTTATCCGACGGACAGGCATGAACCTGTCGAGCCCTATGCAAGAAACATAATCAATGCTAGCACCCGTTCCGTCGGAAATCAACTTTTTTATTTGGGAAATTATTTTAACCGCATTTCGCTCCCCGTCGTCCGCCATTTGCCTGGCAACACATAAAGCCTGATACAGCCTCGGCGCGATAGACCTCTCCGACGGAGATAGACGTGCATTTCGGGAACTCATAGCCAATCCATCAGCTTCACGGCAGGTCGGACGAACACATACCTTGACATCGAAATTAAGGTCTTTAACCATCCGCGTGACCACTTCAACCTGCTGAGCATCTTTCTGCCCCATGTACATAAACTGAGGACGAACAATATTCAAAAGCTTGGCCACAACAGTGGCAACTCCCCTGAAATGACCCGGCCGAGAAGCACCGCAAAGAACCTGCGTGATCTCGCCTACGTCAACAAACGTCAGGAATGGGTCCAAATACATCTCACGGCTTGACGGAATAAACAGAAAATCAACGCCTGCCTCACGCGCCGATTTGATGTCATGCTTAATATCCCTGGGATAACACAACAAATCCTCCTTGGGGCCAAACTGAAAGGGATTAACAAATAAACTGACAACCGTAACGTCATGATGTTCTACAGACGCCTGCATGAGCGACAAGTGCCCTTGATGAAAATATCCCATTGTCGGAACAAAACCAATCGAGAGATTCTTCTGGCGAAAAACCAAGAGCGCTTTGCGCATTTCATTAACAGTCCTGATCACCCTCATATCACCCATCCTGATTTATTCATCATAATTGTTGTCAGTTATTCTTTAGTAAGTACTATATATGATGGAAATATGAATTCAAGCATTGTTATCCGTCAATTAACAAAGGCTCACCCATGCAAGAAGATCAAATGAAGAAACTCCTGGCTGCATCTGTCGAAGAAACATTCATGGTAACGTTTAACGAAGTTCCTGAAATAATTTACTTCGACAACTTTGATGATATGGAAGAAGAATGTGTGATAAGCTCCATCGGTTTTACCGGCACACTGGAAGGAACGTGCGCCCTTTGCCTGCCTGATTCAAGTGCTTGTGCAATTGTTTCACGCATGACAAACCAGAAAGTCACAGAAGTCAATGTTGATATCATTGATGGTATCGGTGAACTTGTCAATATCATACTTGGCGGAATCAAAATGAAACTGGAAGGGACAGAATTTGCCTTGAATATCAGTGTCCCCAGCTGCATCAAGGGCAGCCGCATGGTAGTTCTTACCGATATCAAAAAAACTACTTCCATCAATGTCCGCTATCAATTCAACAACGCCCAGTTTGCCATCAGTCTAATGTATAAGATATCCCCCAAGGAAAATGCTGACACCAAGAAAAAGCTTGCGTTAGAACGTCTCAGAAATCTTGGTTTAAAGAAGTAACGGCATCCGGATCAATCTCCCGAAGCGGCCTCATAACAAAATCACGCAAATGCATGCGTGGATGCGGTAAAACAAGTTCTGGCGTATTCAACACCAGGTTATCATAAAGTAAAATATCAATATCAATGGTTCTTGGCCCGTTCTTAACCGTTCTTACCCGGCCGAGACGTTCCTCAATTTGATGTAACAACCGCAACAGTTGCAACGGAGACAGAAAAGATTCCGCCTTAAGCACGGCATTAAGAAACAGCCCCTGGGGTGGTCCACCGACAGGGGCTGTTTCAATGATTGTAGATAATCTGAGCGGTTTAACACATCTGCCGGCCAGCAAATCAACGGCTTGATGAATAAACCCCTTACGATCACCGATATTGGAACCAAGGCCTAAATATACAATCGACAAGACCCATCTCCAGGCTCAGACCAGAACTTTGGACATCCGGTCAACCGCTTCATGAATGCGTTCCACCGGAATCGTTAACGCCATGCGTACATACCCCTCCCCGCATTTACCAAAACCAACCCCTGGCGTCATAACAATATCAGCCTCATCAAGGAAAGCCTTCGCACAAGCCATTGAATCCGGAAACTTTGATGGAATTTTAGCCCAAACATAAAAAGCAGCTTTGGGAGAATCTATTTTCCACCCAATGGAACGACAGCCATTGATCAGCGCATCCCGGCGTTCCTGGTAACAGGCACGCATATCTTCAACTTCAGCCGGATCCATATGCAACGCGGCAATACCCGCATACTGAATTGCGTTAAAAACACCTGAATCCACATTTGATTTAACGCGCGCCAGGGCAGCCACCAATGACGCATTCCCGCATGCCCATCCCAAACGCCATCCGGTCATGAAATACGTTTTCGAAAACGAATGGAATTCAATGGCAATATCTTTTGCTCCCGGAATTTCAAGGATGCTGGGAGGTTTAACCCCGTCGTAGTAAACCTCAGAATAGGCCAGATCAGAAATAATAATAATGTTCTTCTGTGTGCAAACGCGGACAAGTTCTGAATAAAATGCCCTGTTGGCTACAGCTGATGTCGGATTATTGGGGTAACACACAATAATCGCTTTGGCATTCTTGGCTTCTTCAATATCTGAAATCCTGGGCAAGAAATCATTCGATGCTTTAAGTGGCAAATATTGGATCTTCCCGCCGGCAAATGTAACCGCCGCCTGATAAGCCGGATACGCAGGATCTGTCAGAAGAACCTTGTCCCCAGGGTTGATCACCGCCAGGGGGAAATGCGCCAGTCCTTCTTTCGAGCCAATAAGAGGATAAATCTCCGTTGCCGGATCAAGATCAACCGTAAAACGCTTCCTGAACCATTGGGCGATCTCAACTCTTAATTGCGGAACCCCGGCATCAAAAGGGTAATGATGATTTTGTCCGTCATCCACAGCTTTTTTCATGGCGTCAATGATCGGCTTATGTGTTATTTGATCAGGATCACCCACACCAAGATTAATGACATCGCGCCCTTGAGCCACGGCTGCGCGTTTGGCTTTATCAATCTCCAAAAACAGATATGGCGGCAATTGCTTCAAACGATCTGAAATCTCAATATTCATAACCCCAGCACTTCCTGCATGTTAAACATGCCGTTATTTCTTTTCACCAGGAACTTGGCAGCCAGAAGAGAGCCTTCGGCAAACATATCCCTGGTTTTGGCATTATGCGCTATTTCAATGGTATCAACATCACTGTTAAAGCTGACCTTATGATAGCCAATCACTTCGCCTTCACGAATAGATTGAATATCCGAAACATTATTGAATGTAACAGATTCAATCACCTCAGCCATTGTTTTGGCTGTGCCCGAGGGAGCATCTTTCTTATGAACGTGGTGCGTCTCCGTAATAGAAACGCCGTAACCCTTAAGGACAGCCGCCATCTGCTTTAAAAGCCCAAAAACAACATTGACTCCAACGGACATATTGGTCGATTGCACCACAGCAATCTTTTCAGATGCTTTAGCAATGACCGCGCGCTGGGCATCCGAAAGGCCTGTGGTCCCGATAACCATGCGCACCCCATATTTCCCGCACACATCCACATGCTCCATGGTCGGCGCAGGAAGAGTAAAATCAATGACAACATCCGCATCTTTAACCGAATGAATGTCTCTGGTAATACTTATCCCATGCATCGATTCAGGCACATCAGTCCGTGATGGGCTTTCAATCAAGGAAACAATTGTAAATTCATTATCTTTCAATGCCAGTTCCGTGATGCGTTGCCCCATACGGCCATAACAGCCAATCACTGCTAGTTTGATCATACTTACCCCTGAATCAGATTATATACTGCCATTGTTTTCTTGAGTTTCTTCAAATTATCCGGCTCAAGCTCGCACAGTGGAAGCCTTAACTTTGCCGAACAAAGCCCCATCAAACCACAAGCCGTTTTAACCGGGGACGGATTAGTTTCCAGGAACATTGCCTTAATGATGGGCATCAGCTTTTCCTGCATGGCTTGTGCTTCTTTAACCTTACCTTTAAGCATCAAATTCACAACCATGGACACTTCTTTGGGCATAATATTCGCCAATACGGAAATAACACCCGTCCCGCCCAATTTCATCATAGGAATCGTCAAGGCATCATCTCCGGAAAGAAGATCAAACTTTTTGCCGCAAGCCTCCTTGACCGCTTTGGCCTGGTCAAGATTTCCTGAAGCTTCTTTGACACCGACAATATTCCTGCAATCCTTGGCCAAAGCCTTAACTGTCGCTGTTTCAATGTTGCGACTGCAACGGCCTTCAATATTATAAAGAATTATCGGTATCTTTACACTATCTGCCACTGCCTTAAAATGGAGATAAATCCCTTTTTGAGTAGGTTTGTTATAGTAGGGTGTCACAACAAGAGCGGCATCAGCCCCTGACTCTTCCGCATGGCGCGTCAAGCGCACAGCTTCTGCCGTTGAATTTGAACCGGTCCCTGCAATAACGGGTATCCGGCGATGAACAACATCCACCGTAATCTCAATAACCTTGTCATGCTCTTCATGAGAAAGTGTCGGCGATTCTCCGGTTGTGCCACAAGGAACAATCCCCTTGGTGCCGTTTTTGATCTGATGCTCGATAAGCTCAGCCAATTTCCATTCATCGACACCGTGATCCGTAAACGGTGTTACCAGCGCAACAATTGAACCTTTAAACATATTCTTCTCCTAGGGCTGATAATAATATTCACCTTTACAAATAAACTTGCCGCTGCCTTTGAGCGTAACATTTGTGATCAGGGGCGAAGGCTGGGTCATTTCAAGATCGAATGAAATATCCAGCATTTCACCGCTGCGCGTCACAACCCGCATCGCAGCATTTTTACTGGAGTGCAGTATACCGCCGCCATTCAAATAACCAATCAATGCCGCGGCAACACTGCCTGTCCCGCAAGCCAGTGTTTCTGCTTCGACACCACGCTCATAAGTACGCAACGACACACACCCACTGTTGATTCTCTCCACAAAATTGACATTAGTCCCCTTGGGGGAAAAGGCCATATGATTTCTGATCAGGCGCCCCAAACCATTGACATCCACATCCTTCAAGTCAGGCACAAAAATAACAGCATGCGGAACGCCAGTATTGATAAAATGAACGTCATACGCCTGCGCTGCAACCGAAATCACAGAATTAGCACGGTAATCTTTAGGATCACTCAACTGAACTGATGCTGTTTCTCCCGACACCATGGCATTGATCTTGCCCGCCAACGTTTCCATCGAGAATGCGGCAACAGGCGAAAACTTCTCCGCGATATAAACAGCCATGCACCTGGCACCATTCCCGCACATTTCAGCTTCGGAACCGTCGGCGTTGATGATGCGCATCCGGTAATCACATACTGTTGATTGATCAAGAACAAGAACACCATCGGCACCGATCCCCATATTCCTGTCACAGGCTTTCCTGGCAAAATGCGGATAATCAATCTGCGGATCATGGTCAATCACAATAAAATCATTGCCAGCCCCCTGCATCTTGTGAAAAGGAATATTGATCACGGCACTCATCTCACAAACTCCGGTATATGCGATCCTGCCACAAGTTCTTTAAAAGTCTCACGTTCCTGCACAAGAGCCCATTGGCTGTCTTTAACCATCACTTCAGCGACCCGCGGTCGCACGTTATAATTGCTGGACATCGAATATCCATAAGCTCCCGCCGAAAGCAAAGCGAGATATTCCCCATCCTTGACGTCGGCCACATCCCTGTCATACGCAAACACATCACCGCTTTCGCAAATAGGACCGACGACATCACACATGACCTTTTTCGCTTTGGAAACTTTTAAAGGGATGATTTCATGATAGGCCCCATACATGGACGGACGCACCAGGTCATTCATCCCGGCATCTACAATCATGAACTTCTTAACACCATTATCCTTGATATAAAGCTTCTTGGTAATAAATATCCCGGCATTCCCGACAATAAAACGGCCCGGCTCCATGATCAAACGGAATTTCCTGCCATGCAAAAGAGGCAAAATTTTCTTTGCATATTCGACAGCTGTTTGCGGCATTTCATCTTTGTAAAATATACCCAAACCACCGCCGATATCAAAATATTCAATCTTCACGCCGGCAGCATCAAGCGCATCCACAAAAGCCAGTGTTTTCTTAATGGCCGCCACAAAGGGAGATCCTTGGGTGATCTGCGAACCAATATGAATATGAACACCATTAATTCTTACATGGCGATACTTCACCTGGTCCAGGAAAATAGCCCGTGCCGTCTTAAGATCAATACCGAATTTCTTTTTCAGGCTTCCGGTATTGATCTTCTCATGCGTGGGTGCATCTATATCAGGATTAACCCTCAAGGCCACCTGAACTGACTTTTTCATGATACCGGCAATACGATTAATGTTCTTCAATTCAGGCAAAGATTCAACATTAAAAAGAAGAATCCTGGACTTGATTGCGTCCACAATCTCCTGATCTGTCTTTCCAACAGAGGCATAAACGATCCGGGACATATCTGCCTTGACCAAGCGTGCCTTTTGAAGCTCGCCGCCAGAAACAATATCAAAACCCGCACCTTCATTGACAAGGGTCTTTAGCACCGCCAGATTGCTGTTGGCCTTCATCGCAAAACAAACGATAGGATCAACCGCCTTAAAAGCCGCAACAATCTTACGATAGTGCTCCACCAGCGTATGATGGCTGTAAATATATAGAGGAGACCCTATCTGTTTGACAATGGAGGAAACCTTCACATTTTCACAATAAAGTTCATTCTTTTTATAGTAAAAGTCATGAATAGGATGCTTCAAACAGTTCATTTTAAACGCTTCTTCCATTTTCCGATCTGAGCTTTAACAAGATCAGGATTGGTGGATCCATACGATTTCTTGGATTTTACGGAAACATCAGGTGTCAGCAAATTCTTAAGGTCTTCTTCAAAATGCATGGAATATTTCTTGAGTTGTCCCAGCGGCATATCTGAAATCTTGCGGCCGTGATCAAGGCATTCCTTGACCATGGCACCCACCGTGTCATGCGCATCTCGGTAAGAAACACCTTTCTTCACCAGGTACTCCAGGATATCCACCGAAAAGAAATACTCACTTTTCACACGCTCTTTAAGAACATCCCTCTTAACCTTGATCCCGCCGACAACCTGTGCCATAAGCTCAAGCATATCCTCAGTTGTCTCAACGACATCAAAAAGTGCAGGCTTATCAATCTGCATATCACGATTATAAGTCGACGGCAACCCCTTCATCAGAACAAGGAGTTCCATCAGACGGCCCGGAAATTTCGAAGCCGTCCCGCGAATGAGTTCAAGCACATCAGGGTTCTTCTTGTGCGGCATGATGGATGACCCTGTGCAAAAAGCATCATCAATGGAAACAAAATTAAACTCGCTGGTCACCCAAAGAATCCAATCCTCGCACAAACGTGTCAAATGCATGCCCATGATCGCTGCCGCAGAAGCTATTTCAATGACAAAGTCACGATCTGTGACAGAATCAATGCTATTGGTCGACGTAATCGAAAATCCAAGCTTGCGCGTAACAATATCCCGATCAGTATTTAAAGATGTTCCGGCCAAGGCGCACGCGCCTAGCGTATTTAGGCTGGTACGTTTCTGGGCATCTTCAAAACGCTCCTTATCTCGTTGCAACATTTCAACATAGGCTAACATCTGATGCGACAACAAAACAACCTGCGCCGATTGCAAATGTGTATACGCAGGAATAATGACATCCTGGTGTTTATCTGCAAAACTGACAAGAGCAATCTGAAAACCCTCAATAAGCGCGAGAATATTCTCCAGATGATCCAGACAATACAGCCTGACATCAGTCACAACCTGATCGTTGCGCGAACGGGCCGTATGCAGCTTATCCGCCGGCTGACCAACAAGTTTCTTCAACTTTATCTGAATATCCGTATGGATGTCTTCCGATGCCGGATCATAAACATATTTACCGCTCTCCACAACCTTAATGAGTTCCTTCAGACCTCCGGCGATCGCGCTTGCGTCTTTCTTGGGTATGATTCCCTGCTCCCCCAACATCTGGGCATGTGCCATGCTCGCGATACAATCATATAACGCAAGTTTTGAATCATAAGAAATGCTGTATGTGAATTTCTCTGACAACTTGCTCAAACTACCTGTAAAGCGAGATCCCCAAAGCCGTGAAGCCATATACTACCCCCCCCTGATCACTGATGATGCTGAAATGGAACTATCCACAGCTTGATAAAACCTTCTGCCAGCGACTGATCAAATTTATCGCCCTTGCCATATGTGGCCATTTTCTCGCTATAACGTGAATAGGGCGACTTGCGTCCAACCACCATGGCATGGCCTTTGTACAACTTGATCCGAACACGGCCAGTTGTATTCTTGTGATATTCATTAAAAAACGCGTCCATCTGAGCCTTGAGCGGCGTCCACCAAAGACCATTGTACGTTAACTCGGCATATTTCTGCGAAAGGATTTCTTTAAACCGCAAACTGTCGCGATCAAGAACAAGACTTTCGATTTCGCGGATACCCATATGAAGAATTGTTCCCGCCGGATTTTCATAAAGTTCCCTGGATTTGATACCCACAAGACGATTTTCAATCATATCAACACGGCCAACACCATGACTGCCGGCAATCTCGTTAAGTTTAAGAACAAGAGCCAAGGGCTTCATTTTCTTTCCATCAACCGCCACCGGTACCCCCTGAAGAAACTCAATCTCGACATAACCCGGCTTGGCCGGAGCTTTTATCGGATTAACCGTCATGCTAAAAACATCATCAGGCGGCTCAACCATTGGATCCTCAAGAAGACCACTTTCAATCGCCCTTCCATAGACATTCGTATCAATGCTATACGGACTCTTCTTCGTAGCTGAAACAGGAACGCCCTTAAGCTTGGCGTAATCCATTTCTTCATCACGTGATTTAAACTCCCAAACACGAACAGGCGCGATCACTTCCATATCCGGTTCCATCAAACGGTAAGTAACCTCAAAACGAACCTGATCATTGCCCTTACCGGTACATCCATGCACCAGGCCTTCTGCCTTTTCCTTACGTGCAATCTGAACCTGATGAAACGCAATGAGCGGACGAGACAAAGCACACGCAAGATTGTATTTACCTTCGTAAAGAGCACCAGCCTTGAGGGCAGGAACGGCATAAGATTCAATCAATTCCTGCTGAAGATTAAGACAATACACTTTGGAAGCGCCAGACTTAATGGCTTTGGCCTTAACCTGATCAAAATCATCGCCCTGTCCAACGTCACCGATCATGGCAATGATCTCATAACCGCGGTCTTTAAGCCAAGGTATGATACAAGATGTGTCCAACCCGCCCGAATACGCCAAAACAACCTTCTTCATGAAAAACCCCTTCGTAAATATTTATGTGTACAGAAAAACCATCACTGCCTTTTGAACATGCAGACGATTCTCGGCCTCATCAAAAATAACAGAATGCTCTCCGTCAATAACATCAGCCGCAACTTCCTGACCACGGTGTGCAGGCAGGCAATGCATGAAAATATAATCCTTGGACGCCAAAGACGCCAATTTTTTATCAATCTGATACCCTTTAAAATCCTTTAAACGTTCTTTCGTTTCCTCTTCCTGCCCCATACTCACCCAAGTATCTGTATATAAAACATCAGCGCCCCTGGCCGCGGCTTTCGGATCATGGGTCAAGGTGATGGTCGCACCGGTCTGTTTGGCACAATCCTGTGCTTTCCTGACATAGACTGCATCCGGTTCATAACCTTTAGGTGTCGCCACAACCATATCCATCCCCACTTTGGCCGCGGTTATCATGAGGGAATTAGTCATATTATTCCCATCGCCGATAAAAGCCATCTTGACACCTTTAAAAGCACCGAACTTCTCTTTGACAGTTAAAATATCAGCCAAAGCCTGACACGGATGCAACATATCCGAAAGTGCATTGATCACAGGTACTGTCGAGAAACGGGACAACTCAATCAAATCCTGATGATCAAACACACGCGCAACAATACCACCGACATAACGCGACAAAGTCCGGGCAATATCGGCAGTAGGCTCACGCTTACCAAGGCTTATGTCATCTGGCGCAAGATAAATGGCATTGCCACCAAGCTGAAAAATACCTGTTTCAAAAGACACACGGGTGCGATTTGAAGGTTTCTGAAAAATAAGCGCGATCGACTTGCCTTTAAGTAAATCAGAATTCTTGCCTGGATCTTTCTTCAACTGCCGGGCCAGTTTAATGATTGTTTCAATGTCTTTGGATGAATAATCATCCAGGGCAATAAAATCACGTTTACGCATAATATTTCTCACCTGTTCGTCGAGATTTCATTCATAAAAGCTTTCTCAAGGATACCAAGAGCCCTGTCAGCTTCTTTACGTGTCACGTTTAGTGCCGGCATGATCCTCAACACATGACCCTGGGTACAGTTGATAATTAGCCCATTCTCAAAACATGCATTGAATATATTCTTCCCTTCAATCGAGAGTTCAATCCCGATCATCAACCCCAGACCGCGCACTTCGCGGACAAAATGGAAACGGGCTTGCATGGCTTTAATCTTATCTGCCATATAAATGCCCATGACACGGGCATTCTTAAGCATCTTGTCTTTCTTAATAGCCTCAAAAACACCCAGCGCAGCCTTGGTAACCAAAGGGCTTCCGCCAAACGTTGTCCCATGCATGCCAGGTTGAAGCAAATGCGCAACTTTACGACACGCCAGCATCGCGCCAATAGGCAGCCCGCCACCAAGTCCTTTAGCTAAAGTCATCACATCAGGCTCAACATCATAGTGCTTGTAAGCAAACATCTCCCCCGTACGGCCTAATCCTGTTTGAACCTCATCAATGATCAACAACAATGATTTCTCATCACACCACCGGCGCAATGCTTGAACATAATCAACCCTGGCGATATTAAGCCCACCTTCACCCTGCACCAGTTCCAGCATAACAGCAACCGTTTTGGGCGTCGTGGCATCTTTGACAGCATCAATATTGTTAAAAGGAACTGTAACAAACCCTGCCGGTAACGGCGCAAAGCCGTTTTGATGCTTTTTCTGGCCCGTGGCCGCCAGGGCCCCCATCGTACGCCCGTGAAATGAATTGGCAGTTGTAATAATCTCAAACCGTTCTCCGGCACCAAAAAGCCTTGCAAATTTAATCGCGGCCTCATTGGCCTCAGCACCGCTGTTGCACAAGAACATCTTCCC
>JAZDPD010000196.1:0-6152 GCA_043798045.1 Candidatus Omnitrophota bacterium
TTGCGCTTAGTGTTACAATTTCTCTGCTCCATAGGTCTCCTGTTCTTTGCTTGTTCGCAACTTACAAAGTAACAGTTATTTTTCAGATCTATGGAGCTCTTTTAAATTTTTCCTGTCGCACTTGTGATTACAATTTTCTGAACCCAATCATTTGACGCTGGCATTTTCATATGTTATCCTTACCGTAATATTTACTATAATCTTCTCCTACAAGAGGTTACGCATGGCTAAGATCAAGTTCCTGACATGGCTTAAACTGAACTGGCTCAAGCTACTCCTCATTGCTTTAGCCGCTTCATTTGTCATTACTGTTGTCACACTCCTGGTTTTCGGATTCAGCAGCTTCACGTCCCTTGAATCATTCTCACGCAAACAAATGATGGCCCAGATGGGCATGTACCTTTTCATGGGCATCGTCCAGGGCGTTATTTTCACATCCATGTACGGCGTCATGTACTATTTCATGTTCATGGGCGGGGGCATGGCCAAATTCCTGGGCAGCGACACCGCCACCCACGCCAAAGCCAACGTCAAATGGGATGAAGTCATCGGCATGGAACAGGCCAAAAAAGAAGCCTGGGAAATCGTCCAGTTCCTCAAGGACCGCAAACTCCTGAAAGTCATTGGCGGCAATATCATCAAAGGGACCCTTTTGGTCGGCGGCCCGGGTTGCGGAAAAACATACCTGGCCAAAGCCATTGCCACCGAAGCCGGACTTCCCTTCTTATCGGCTGTGGGCAGTGAATTCGTAGCCATGTTCGTCGGACTTGGCGCCGCACGCATGAAAAGCCTTTTTAAGGAAGCCCGCAAGCTGGCCAAGCTCGAAGGCGGATGCATCATTTTCATCGATGAAATCGATTCCTTTGCCCGCCCGCGCACCGGGGATTCAGGCAACAACATCGGCGCCCAGAGCGATCACAATGCCACCATCAACCAGTTTTTAACCGAACTCGACGGCCTTCGTCAGACCGAAAACAATATCGTTGTCATCGCCGCCACTAATGTGCCCGAAGAAGAACTGGACGCGGCCATCATGCGCTCGGGGCGCTTTGACCGCAAGATCGAAATCGCCAAGCCTTCCGCGCGCGACCGCGAAGAACTTTTAAAGTTTTACCTTAAGAAAATTGCCACCGAACCAGACCTAGATACCAAAGACATTGCGGAAAAAATGAAATGGTTTTCACCGGCAGACATCAACAACATGGTGCGCGAAGCCGCCATCATCGCCATGCGCGACAAGCGCACCCTGGCCAACCATGACGACATCGAGAAAGCCACGGAACGCGTCATGCATTCGATCGAAAAAACCGGCGGCGACAAAATCCTTTCCTCGCGTGTTAACGTCAAATGGTCGGACGTCATCGGCATGGAAAATGCCAAAAAAGAAGCCTGGGAAATCGTTGACCTCCTCAAAGACAGAAGCCGCCTCAAAGCCGTGGGCGGCAAAATGGTCAAAGGCATCATGCTGATGGGCCCCCCGGGCTGCGGTAAAACGTACCTGGCCAAAGCCATGGCCACCGAAGCGGGATTCCCTTTCATCTCGGTCACCGGCAGTGAATTCATTGAAATGTTCGTCGGTGTCGGCCCCAAACGTGTGCGCAGCCTTTTTAAGGAAGCACGCTCCCTGGCCAAGGTTGAGGGCGGCTGTATTATTTTTGTGGATGAGATCGATTCTTTTGCCACCCCGCGCGGCGTTGAAACGGGCGGCGGCGGCATGACCGAACACAACAACACCATCAACCAGTTCCTGACGGAAATGGACGGCCTACGTCAGAACGAGAACAACATTGTTGTGCTGGCCGCCACCAACCAGAATGAAGGCCAGCTGGATTCCGCCCTCATGCGTGCCGGGCGCTTTGAACGCAAAATTTATGTTTCGCGCCCCAACCTGAAAGAACGCAAAGACCTGTTTGACTTTTACCTCAAAAAAGTCACCATCGATGCCGATGTCAATGCCGACATCCTGGCCCGCAAGACCCTCTGGTTCTCGGCGGCTGATGTCGACAACATGATCCGTGAAGCCGGGCTTATTGCGCTACGCGATAAACGCGAGATCATCTGCTTTAAAGACCTCTCCATGGCCTATGACCGGATCCTTTACGGCCAAAAGTCCAACACCATCTTAAGTGAAAAAGACAAGGAATGGGTTGCTTACCATGAATCAGGGCATGCAATCATCGCGTATCTCCTGCATCCGACCAATGATGTCATCAAAGCCACGATCATCCCGCACAAGGGCGCCCTGGGCTTTGTAGCGCCCCGCCCCAAGGATGAAATCAACATCCGAAGCAAGGACTGGTACCTGGCCGAAATCAAGGTTTCCCTTGCCTCGTATGCCGCCGAACGGATCAAATACGGCACCACCGGCAGCGGCGTATCAGGGGATTTTCAAAGCGCTATCAGCGTGGCTGCGTCCATGGTCAAAGACTGGGGCATGGGACCCTCAGGCCTTTTGGGTGACCTTTCTCCAGCGGCATCAACCTCAGAGAAAACAAAAGAACGCATTGATGCCGATGTCCAGGAAATCCTGCGCGAATGCCTGCAGGACGTCAGCAACATCCTTACGGATAACCGGAATCTGCTGGACACTTTTGCACAAGAACTTTTTAATAAAGGTGAACTCGAATACGATGAAATCCAGGCCATCTTTGACCGTTTCGGCCTGAAACCTAAAACCCGGATCATTTCCTGATATGCGCACATTGGCCTGGATCACAGCCCTGACACTGACCACCGCCTTATGTATGGGTGGCTGCAATGCCCTAAAGGACACGAAGTTCACACCTTCTGAAGCCGAAAAGAAACTTGCCAGCTTCTGCCTCAAGGAAGGCAACCTCACGGTCCTCACCCAAAGAGTCGGGCAAACCCTGTGGATCTACGTGCCGGTGAATGAACCCATCTTTGACGTGAAAGCCTCGGGTGAAAGAAAAGACCCGTCCCGCAAAATCATGCCGCTTTCACTTTTGTCCCTGCAGTCGGAATTTTCACAGAAATATTTCAAATTCAATTTTGATATCGTCCCTGACGTACTTTCCGGCGAACCGGTCAGCTACGGCTCTGCCTATAACGAATCCTACACCAAAAAACGCCAGCTCATTTATCAGGGCATGCAGGAATCATTCTTCAACGCCAAAGGAACCGACAAAGAACCCATCCCTACATTCTTCGTCATCCTTGTGACTGATACCACCAAAGGCGTTGCCACCAAAAGCATCATTTATCTGCGGGATCTTCGCCAGTTCATGACCGAAGCTATTCCGCCCGATGAATATTACATGCGCGAACTCAATGAAATCATCGGCAAGGAAGGCCTTATCAACGACACCAAAGGCCGCAATGTCCCCTACGCTGATATCACCTGGACGTATTTCCTGACCGAACAGATCAAAAACCGCATCAAGTTCAAATTCACCTCCAGCGACTTTCCACCGGAAACAGAACCTCTCAAGGAGATCGCTACGCTAGCCGCCAACACCTTAAGGTTTTATCCCTTCACAGACTACGCCGGCATTGTCCTTTACGATGTGCGTAACAAGAAAGAAACCACCCTGACGCAGGAACAACTGAAGACCTACGCCGCCAAAACCAACTGGGAAGAAACGCAAGGAAGATTAACCACGATCCACTTTGAACTGCCCAAAGACCCCACACAAGGTATCTTCACTTCTATTGAAGATAAAAAAGATGTTAACGAGTAATCCCCGACACAGAGACGAGGCCCTGCCGCGTTTCTACAACAAAAGATGATTAAGCGATTTTGACTTTACGGCCGGAGATCTTGAGTTTGCCTTTGAGAAATAAATCGATCACTTTGGGATACAGCTCGTGCTCGACCTTATGGATGCGCGCCGCCAGGGCATCAAAGCTGTCTTTGGGATCAACCAAAACCGCTTCCTGGGCAATGATCGCGCCATGATCCATTTGTTCGTCAACAAAGTGTACAGTGACACCCGACACCCTGACACCATATTCCAGCGCATCCTTGATGGCATGGGCGCCTTTAAACGCTGGCAAAAGCGCCGGATGGATATTAATGATGTGATTGGGGAATGCCTTGATAAAAACAGGGCTTAGGATGCGCATAAATCCCGCCAGCACCACAAGCTGAATATTTTCTTTCTTAAGGGCCTTAACCACCGCCTCATCAAAAGCTTCCCTTGAAGAATACGCCCCAGGATCAACCACAAGCGAAAGGATGCCAGCTTTTTGAGCACGTGTCAGGGCAAAAGCATCCGCCTGATCAGAAACAACCAGCCGCAGGGCCCCTTTGATCTTTCCCTTTTTAGCCGCCTCAATGATCGCCTGAAGATTGCTGCCGTTGCCGGACGCCAATACCGCAAAGTTCATATGCCCACCTCTTGAAGAAATCCTTTTTGACGGTAACGCCACAACCCCCATGCCCCCACACCACAAAAAACAACCCCCACGCCCATAAGAATCCAGGCATGCGGCACAAATTCAGAAAGCTTTGAACTGGCAAACATCATCACCAAAAACGCCAGATGAATCGCAAATTCCATGGCACTAAAAACTTTTCCCTGCATGGCCGTTGTGGCCACCTTGTGAACCACCGTATTAGCTGAAATAACAATGGGGCCAACCACCATGCCCAGGACAACCGCCAGCGCCTGGGCAAACCAGATGCTTTTAAACGCCTCGACACCAAATGCGAATATCGCAATCATGATCCCGCCCATGATAAGGCAGGAGAAAATTGTTTCCACGTGGTTTTTCTTTTTGCCCCAATGGCCATACGCCAGGCTTCCTAAAAAAAGCCCCACCCCTAAGCCTACAGCCAAGAAACCCAAATGCTTGGTAATGCTGCCAAAGGCTGTTTGAATAAAAACAATGATAACCACATAAATCGCTCCAACGGCCATAAAAAGAACCATCATCAAATTGATGATATAGCGAATATCCCGATGCGCCAGGATATATTTAACCCCATCGACAATCTCATGCAACACATGCTTATAGGCGCCCGCCATTTCTTTGCCTGTGGCTACAATCTCGGCAGGCTTTATGTGATTCTTCTGCCTGTCACGCGTGATAAAAGAAACCAAAAGCGCTGAAACAAAAAAAGTCACGGCATCACACAAAAACCCGCCACGCGCCCCGCCGTACTCAACGATAAGCCCGCCCAATAACGCCCCGAGAACAAAAGCTATCATGCCGGTAACAGTGGCCAAAGAATTGGCCACATGCAAATGCTCTTCCGGCACAATTTCAGGAATAATCGACATTTTAGCCGGCACATAGAAACGGCTTAAACAAAATGCCAGGAAAATAATGATATAAATCGGAATCATCGAATCACGGGCAAAGAAAATAAAAGGAATAGTAAGAATCAAAAGCCCGCGCAAAAGGTCACACACAAAAAGCGTCATCTTGCGGTCCCAGCGATCCACATAAACCCCGGCAATAGGCCCAACAATAAAAACCGGAATGATCGTAAAAGCCAAGAGTTTAGCCAGCTCCATGGTCGATTCGGCGCCAAACTGACGGCCAGCCACAAGGCCGACTAACGCCATCTGGTTAATACGGTCGCCAAACTGCGACACCAACTGCGCCAGCCAGAAACACACAAAACTGCGATTTTTAAAGTTTGCCCGGAATCCCATAAGTTGTGATTATAGCATCATAAAAAACCGGGACACACTAAGTTTTTTAAAAACTTGGTGTGTCCCGGTCTTAAATATAAGCCGACGAAAGGGTTCGGCGCCCTTCGCGCCTTTCAGGCGCTGCGGGTCGGCCATTCGCCTCGCCTTCAGGACGCTCCTATTCGTCGCGTCCAGCGGGGCTCAGATCGAACCCTTCCAACCTTGAAAAAATATAAGCCGACGAAAGGGTTCGAACCTTCGACCTGCGCATTACGAATGCGCTGCTCTACCAGCTGAGCTACATCGGCATAAAATCAAAACTGTCAATAATCTGCAACCATATCCCGCAGAAGGGTATCTATATATCAAATTTTATTATAGATGTAAAGAAGGTTTTAACGAACCCTTCGCCTACCGCGAATTGTAACTCATAGTGCGACAAAAATAAGCTTTAAGATCAATTGTTACCCTGCAAGCATTCCTTTGCCATTTCATTCGCCGTCTTGTAACCCAAAATCTTCCTGGGGTAGTTATTCATCCAATCCTGAATCC
>JAZDPD010000206.1:0-12428 GCA_043798045.1 Candidatus Omnitrophota bacterium
GGGAATGCCCAGTTTCTCAAAAGTCTTAACAACCTCTTGATCAACCTCATCCATGCTCTTATACCCATCCGTTTTCTTCTTCGGCGCTGCGTAATACCTCAAATCCTGGTAATCAATCGGTTCATAATGAAAGTTTGCCCAATGAGGCTCTTTCATGGTCAACCAATGCCGATACGCCTTAAGCCTTAACTCCAGCATAAAAGAAGGTTCGGCTTTTTTTGAGGATATCAGCGCAATCACATCCTCGTTCAAGCCCTTGGGAACCGTATCCATCTCAACATCCGTAACAAAACCATACTTGTAGTCCTGTAAAGGATTTTGGCCCTGGATTAATGATTTATCTTTGTCCTGATCCATACTATCCGATCATTTCGCTAATCATAACATCACTAAATGCCTTAACAACCCTGGCATTCAACTTGGCCATGGCCCCTTTAAGCACACAGGAATTTAACCTGTCACAAACACCTTTACCCGATGCGCAATCTGACACAGCCAGATCACCGACGACCATCTGACTAAGCTCATAAACACTCAAACAAGCAAGATCGCCCTTTAAAACATACCCCCCGTGCGCACCCTGCTCGACCTTAAGCACCCCCTGTTGCGCCATCAACTGTAAAACCCGGGCTGTTGGATCAAATGGGATACTAAACTTGACACAAATTTCCTTAGCCGTCGTCAATTGACCCGACTTCCGGGAAGAAATATATTTCAACGCAATAAGCGCGTATTTTACCTTTTTATGAACCTTGAACATATATTCTTTACGCCAATTGCACCTGAACACCTGGTTTATACTGATCCTGCAGGATGTTTTGAATAGCATACAACGTGCCCATCGCCGCATGCGGGCAACAACCACAGGCCCCCTGATAACTAATTGTAACAACATCACCTTCGACAGCTACAACCTCCAGATCTCCGCCATCACGCTGCAGGGCAGGCCGAATGGTTGAATCAAGGATATCATTGACCCTGGCCAGTTCTCCGCTCAAAGGCGTTGACGCAGAAGATTTCTTCGCGGCCAGATCAAAATCAGGTTTATGTGCCGCGATATTAGCCTCAATAACACGTTTCACATCAGTTTCCAAAACATTCCAGTCAGCGGCACCATTTTGAGTGACGGTCAGAAACTTCCCGGAGAAATACACTTCACTTACATTAGCCAAAGCAAGAATTGACGCAGCCAATGGCACGCCTGCGGCATCCTCGGCTGTTTTAAACACAGCACTATCAGTCATTTTGATAGGAACATTTAGAACAAACTTAAGGGCATTGGGATTGGGTGTCGGCTGAACAGTGATTATAAAATCCATAATTTATCTCCTTTGTTAATTTAATCCTATGTGAAAATCACAAATAAGTCAAATAATAACTTAGTTAAAATATCCTCTTACACCCATCAAAGACCATATTTGCAAAAACTCACGCTGAGAAACTATTTAACCCGCATTTTTCAATAGAAAGTGGTAATGCGGGTTGAACCCGGGCCTTTTCCGGATAAGAAATTGTAGAAGGCCAATTCGAAGGCGAATGCACTTTTTTGTGCAAGCGCTTGTGTCAAAAAACAGCCCGTAATGCACAATTCGGGTTTAACATAAACTTTTGCAATACGGATTTTCTTCAGGGCAGAAATCATTTAAGAATAAATTCCTGACAAAGAAAATCAGCAAAAGGAAACGCACACGTGAAAGCAGGTGAAACGGCATTGAGCACATGCACACTGGACTTATCACCCTCAACAACAAAATCCTGAACCAGCGAACGCGTTGTCTTGTCCAACAGCTGGGCGCGGATACCGGGACGTGTAAATTCGCCGAAACCGGACGGATCAACTGAGGGTATCATCCGGCGCGCCAGATCAATGAAATAACCGCGGTTGTACTTTTTGATTTCATCAAAAGCCAGATCCCTGAAACCGAATGAGTTGCAGCAAAACAAGACCGCCTCATGACCGGCAATTTCTGCCATTTCAGCCGGGTTAAAACGATGCGACAGCGCATAGTTCTCGCGCCAGAATGCAGGGATGGCCGTTGGTCCGATCTTGATCGAACCGTCAACAGTCTTGGTAAAATGAACCCCAAGGAACGGATTCTTCAAGTTCGGTACCGGATAAACATTAATCTTCACATCCGACTTATTTTTCTTATACTTCAAATACAGACCTTTAAACGGGATCATGGTATATTTCTTCCCAAAACCAAACGCCTGCGCAACCTGATCCGCATAAAGCCCCGCGCAATTAATGATCTTGCGTGCCTGAAAATCACCTGCGGTTGTCTTGACCACCTGACCGGCACAACCTGTAAACCGGGCCTGAAAAACAAAATCAACGCCCTGGACTGTCAAATCGTCCTTGATGGCCAAAAGAACCTCCAGCGGATCAAGGCTTGCCGTATCCGGTGAATACAAGGCCTTCTTATGCGTAACAACACCAGGCTCATAGGATTTGGCCTCCTGTGCATCAATCAGCCGAACATTAGATCCGTTGCGCTGCCCGCGCCTGTTTAGCTCATGAAGCATTTCAAGCTCAGGCTCATCCATCGCCACAACCAGCTTGCCACAGGCATTCACAGGAATGTTCTTCCGTGAACAATAATCTTTTAATGCCCCTGCTCCCTGAACAGTAAACCTGGCTTTTAAACTGTCGGCGCTATAGTAAAAACCGGCATGCAAAATGCCGCTATTGCGCCCTGATGAATGCGCCCCGACATCATCTTCTTTATCAAGAACAAGAATTGAGGCATCAGGGCGTAAAATTCTTAAACTACGCGCCACACTCAACCCGATCACACCCGTGCCGATAATAATAAAATCAAAAGTTTTCCCTATCATATATTGATTTCAAATCCCTGAAGGTTATAATAAGAAAAAATAAAAGGAGCCATTTTATGAGAAAACTAACATTCAGCTGCCTTATCATTGCCATGGCTGCCGCCATTTATTCAACTTTCTGCGCGACACAACTGGCCGCACAATCCGGCGGTTTCTTCAACGTCATACCCATTGCTACAAATGCTGGAAGAATAGGATTCTTTGATCAAAACAACGGAAAACTCTATATTTATGACGGGGACGGGAAAACATGCCTTTTCAGCGGGCAACTCAAAGAGCTTGGAAATCCATTAGAATCAATATCTTCAACGCCTTCCAGGACTTCCGATCGCACCGCCAAAAATGGCTCAAAAGTCTCCATCAATGAAAAAGGCGAAAAAACCATCACCCTGGATAACCAGTAGCGCTATCAATGATCACGTTGCAAAACAAAAATACCTGAATCAGCAATAAGGTCATGCAATAAAGTTATTTTTTTACCGTTGAAAAGATAACAAGCCATGGTCAATGCAATATTCTTGTCCTGACAGAATTCCCTGAAATCATCAAGACTTAAAAATCGCAAATTCGGCGTATTGTACCACTTGTACGGAAGACTTTCTGTAACCGGGACCTTACCCAGGAAGAAAATCTGAAACCTGGCCCTGACGTGACAGAAATTTGGAATGCCAACAATAACCTTCTTCCCCACACGCAAAGCCGCGTTCAGGACTTTCTCAATATTCAATACCTGCTGAAGACTTTCATTCAGGATCACATAATCAAAACGCTTGTCTTCATAGACATCCAGATCTGAATCAATATTACCCTGGGCCACCGAAACGCCGCGCTCAACACATTTAAAAATCTGTTCTGCCGATATTTCAATGCCCGTTGCACGGCAATGTTTCTTCTCTTTCAAAAGGGATAAGAGTTCCCCGTCACCGCAACCAAGGTCCAAAACCTTGGCGCCAGGCTCAATGATATCGGCAATAATCTCATAGTCCAGACGGATCATACCCTTATCACCCTTTCACGCACAATCTTGGCAAGATAGTTGGAAATCATCCTGGTTTGGTCATCAAATTCAACCAAAAAAGCATCGTGGCCGTAATCCGTCTGGATCTCCAGATAAGAAACTTCCACATCATCCGCTTTAAGGGCGCGTACCATTTGCTGGGACTGTGATGATGGGTACAACCAGTCGGATGTAAAACTGATCACCAGAAGATCTGCCGTAACGTTCTTGAAAACCTCGGAAAGTTTCCGGCCTTCAGAAAGATCAAAATAATCCATGGCTTTCGTCAAATAAATATAACTGTTAGCATCAAACCGCTCAACAAAACTCTGTCCGCGATACTGCAAATAACTCTCCACTTCAAAGTCCTTGGAGAAATCATAGCCCAGTTTTTCTTTATCCTGAAGCTTCCGTCCAAATTTCCGCTCCATTGACACCCAGCTCATATAGGTGATATGCCCAACCATGCGCGCCACAGCAAGGCCGCGTGCGGGCAAAGAACGCCCGTAATAATCCCCACCCTGCCAGTCCGGATCAGCCATCACCGCCTGACGTCCTACCTCATGGAAAGCGATCTGCTGCGCTGTATGTCCATGGCACGCGGCAATCACAATGGCCGAATGGATCATGTCCGGATACATAACGGCCCAGGAAATCGCCTGCATCCCGCCCATAGACCCCCCGGCCACACTTAAAAGCTTGCTGATGCCTAAATGTTCCACAAGCTTCTTTTGCAACGCCACCATATCCTGGATTGTAATAATCGGAAAATCAAGCGCGTAAGGCTTGCCCTTTTTAGGATCCATCGAGCTGGGACCCGTCGTCCCTTTACAGCTTCCCAAGACATTTGAACAGATGACAAAATATTTATCCGTATCAAAAGCCTTGCCCGGGCCGATCATATCATCCCACCAGCCGGGTTTAGACGCCCCTTGATGATAAAACGCCGCGTGAGCATCCCCGGTAAATGCATGCAA
Source organism: Candidatus Omnitrophota bacterium (assembly GCA_043798045.1). Lineage (GTDB taxonomy): Bacteria > Omnitrophota > Gorgyraeia > Zapsychrales > Fredricksoniimonadaceae > Fredricksoniimonas. The sequence continues at coordinate 4,813 of JAZDPD010000206.1, forward strand.
GATCAGAATGGCATTGGATTTAGCCGCATTAAGCTGGCCATAAGTCTCATACACCACCGTAACAGGAGAAAGAACAGCCCCGCTTCTTAACAAAAGCGCGTCAGTGAAAACAACCTGTTGCGGTGTAACATATGTCATATTGGACTTACTCACAAATAACCTTTTTGGAAACCCCTGGTTGCGCATACTTGAACATGGCTTCCAGCGACTTATACGCCTTACAGCGAACATCCTCGTCAATAACAACCCTGTCTGAATCCGCCGGATTTTTTAGGACACGCAAGACATCCTCAAGTGCATTGGATTTCATATATTTACACAAAGTACACGATCCTACAAGCTCCTTATCAGGGAATTCCGACTGCAGCCGCGCCGACAAACCGCACTCTGTCAGCATCAGAAACTGTTTGGATTGAGTCTTACGCATATAATCCAGCATCTGCTCTGTACCGCCGACAAAATCAGAACCTGCTACAACATCAGCACTGCACTCGGGATGGCTGACAATCTTGGCGTCAGGATACTCGAGCCGTACCTTATGAATCGTATCTGAGGTGTACTCTTCATGCACATAACATGTGCCATTAAAATACTGGATATCCTTCTTCACACCACGTCGCGCCATTTCATTCTTTAAATTCATACCCATGAACTTGTCCGGCAAAAAATAAATCTTGTCTGACGGATAGCGTTGAACAATACCAAACACATTAGCCGAAGTCACACACACATCACACTCCGCCTTGACTTGGGCCGTCGTATTGACATAACAAACAAACGCATAACCCGGGAACTTCTTTCTCAAAGACCGGACATCTTCTGCCGTAATCGCATCTGCCAACGTACATCCGGGCTGTGTGGCAGGAACAAGAACTTCTTTACCAGGATTAAGGATCTTGGCCGTTTCCCCCATAAAACGCACGGCCACAAAAATAATTGTTTTGGCCTTGGTATTGATGGCATCCCTGCTGAGTTTATAGGAATCCCCCACAAAGTCCGCAACACCATAAACGATTTCAGGTGTCACATAAGAATGAACAAGGACAATCGCATCCTGCTCGTTCTTAAGACAATTGATCTCATTGATCACCGGCACCAGCTCCTCACATTTCTTGAGAGAATACTGGCAAACATTGCCACCCAAACGGACATTTTTTAGCTTCTGATAGAGTTCTTCCGCTGTCATAAACAACATCATCCTAATAATATAAATCGTAGGAGCGAGCCTTGTGTCCGCCCGTTAATCTTCCCAGTAGTTAAAACGATTAGTTACTATATATTAATTTTGTGGATTGTTCAAGGATTGAGGGAAGGATCAACACCCCTCCCCTTTAAGCTGATGCGGCGTGGCACGTGTGATCTTAACCTGGACGAAGTCTCCTGTCTTCAAGTTTGAATTTGAAATCGGCGAAAAGACCACAATCTTATTCGCATCATTCCTGGCAAGAAATTGCAGGTTTCCTGTTCTGGATTCTTTGATGGATTCAATCAAAACCGATTGAATCTCGCCAACAGCCGCTTTATTCTTTAATAAAGAAATATCCGTTTGAAGTTTGTTGATAATAACGATCCGGCGGGTCTTCTCTGATTCAGGAACATCATCTTCTAACTTTCGGGAAGCTTCTGTATTCGGACGAACGGAGTATTTAAACATAAAGGCCGTGTCAAACTTAACCGTGTCCATCACCCTGACGGTGTCTTCAAATTCCTCAGGTGTTTCTGTCGGAAAACCAACAATGATATCTGTTGATAAAGCCAATGAAGGGCATGCCTTACGCAGTTGCTGCGCCAAAGCAATAAACTCCGCACCTGTGTAATGCCTGTTCATGAGCTTAAGGACACGATCATTGCCGGCTTGCAGCGGCAAATGGACTTGTTTGCACACTTTAGGGTTCTCTGCCAGAACACGGATCAGGCTTTCCGGAAAATCTTTCGGGTGAGGTGACGTAAAACGGATGCGCTCAACACCTTTAACCTTGGACACCTCATCCAGCAAGAAGGCAAAATCATGTCCATCTGACATATACGAATTCACATTCTGCCCTAAAAGCGTAACCTGTTTGAATCCTTCATCCGTCAAACGACGGACTTCATCAAGAATATTTCTAACCGAACGGCTGCGTTCTCTCCCACGCGTAAAAGGTACAATACAAAACGAACAGAAATTATTACACCCGCGCATAACCGCCACCCAGGCATTAACACCCTGTGTCCGCGATGGATAAACATCCGCGTAGGTTTCAAATTCAGAAAGGGTGACGTCATAGCCTCTTGAGTGATTCTTGTGGATGTCATTTAATATTTGTGGCAGACGTTTGTAGCTGTCAGGCCCGACAATAAAATCCAGGGACAGGCTTTTATTCTCCGCCAATTCCTTACGAAGACCTGTGGCCATACAACCCAAAATCCCTATCAGCACTGGCTTTCCCTTACGGCGATGACGGATCTCATGGATATATCCGTACACCTTGTTATGCGCATTCTCACGCACCGAACAAGTGTTAAGCATGACAATATCCGCCAAGCAATCATCGTCGACAAAAGAATACCCTGCCTCTGACAGAATCGACCGGACTAACTCCGAGTCGTATTCGTTCATCTGACAGCCGTAGGTAGTAATATGTACGACCTTGCCAAACTCTCTGCCATTACTTGATTTATGTTGCATTCCAGCTCTTTCCAATATCGCGCAAAAGGTTGATAGAACGAGATTTTAACGATAACCTTGTTCTTTATCAATATATCTTTAAAAACTAACTGAAGCAGCTCTTTCTTGGTCAAAGGGTCAATCTGCTCTTTCGTCCGGCTAAACTCCTCCAAAAGCCTCCCCAGCTTCCTCTGATAGGCTTCCGAACGCTCCTTTTGCATAAGCTCAATATTGACCTTGTTTAATTGGCCCTTGAAGCCTTGCTCGTCTCTTCTCAAGTCAATGGCTTCATTGGTATAAACTTCTTCAGCTATCAACTTATTCTTATAAGCATTAAAAAGCTTCTTTTGTTGCTCAAGGTTTTCCCGCAACTTGACCTCGATTTCCGATTTCTTAGCCTTGATAACTGCGTCGCTCTCAGCCCCATGCTCCGCAACAAAATGGTTCACCCGACCTTCTTTCAGGTCAGTATGGGTCATTAACTTTTCCAGAATGGCAAAAACCTGCGGCTCTACTTCGTCAGCCGTGACAGCAATATTAAAACATTGTACATTGTGCTCTTGCTTTGCCATACAACGATACCAACGCTTTTTCACACCTTTTTGCCGATTAGAAGTATTAAATGCGCCTCTGAATTTATGGCTGCAATCCGCACAAAATAAAATCCCGGACAAAGGATAATCACGGGCTGAAGTCCTGTGGAGGCATCCCCGGCGGTTTCTTTGTAATTTATCCTGCACTTGATTAAATTCATCCAAGGTAATAATGACCTGATGCCGTCCTTGGGCCTCAATCACTTTATCAGCGTCATTCCTAACGTATTTAAAGCCACGGGCGGTCTTTTGCTTCTTGTCATAGCTATGACGATTCCAGACAAGCTTCCCAAGATAAACTTTATTCTTGAGTATATCCCCAACCAATTTTGTATGAAATTTGCCACCGCTTCTGGTCTTAAAATTTTTCTGATACAAGTATCCGGCAATCTGATTTGTACTCTGGCCGGACAAATACATCGTAAATATCAAAGAAACAATCTTAGCCTCTTCGATAACAACCTCTAAAAGTTTCATTTCTTTGTTATAACAATAGCCATAAGGCGCGTACCGAGAGCCTTGCCAATTTCCACGCTCAACGCCTTTAATCATTCCGGGAAAAACACGCTCAATAATGCGGTCACGTTCAAACTGAGCCACCGTGCCGAGCATACTTAAAGCCATCTTCCCAGCGGCGGTAACAGTATCAAAGGATTCCGATGCAGACTTAAACCCAATGCCCATGTCATCAAGCTGTTTAACAAGATTCAAAAGAAGCTGATTGTTGCGCGCAAAGCGGTCAATTTTGTGACAAAGGACAATGTTAAATTTCTTCAGCTTGGCATCTTTCATTAATCTGGCCAAAGCCGGTCTTTTATCTGAAGAACCACTGTATCCATCGTCGCGGTATATCTGGCCTTCTTCGGGATAATAGACCTCCCAGCCCTGAGCTTGAGCAAACTTTTCCAAAAACTCCCTCTGTACTTCAAGGGAAGTGCCCTCTCGTACTTGGTCTTCCGTCGATACTCTTGTGTAAATGGCTACTTTATCCATATTTCATTACCCACAAACAGAGCCTGTATTTCAGTACTTAACCTGAAAAGTTATTATACTAAAGCAGGCCCCATTTGCAGACACCTTTCTCGTATTGAACATTTTAATCTTTTGTTTCTTCAATTGAGCTGTCATCAAAGGCTTTTAAATCAGCCTCAAGGATAATATCGAAGAAACGGTTTAACCGACGCATCTCTTCTTCGGGCAGCAACATAATTTCCACAATTTCCATTATGCATAGGCCCTTTCCAATACTATTTTCGATACTTTTATCTCTGAGCCATCAGGCCCGTCGACCAACCTTCCGTCACCCCCTTTCTTATGAGCAGAAACGCCTATCTATGCCTCAAACTTCATTTGTGCCATGTTAGGGGGCCATCGACGAGAATAACGCAATAACGACAATTCTATTGCATTTATGCCGTCGAGGTAAATAATACCCCCCGCCCTTTACTGATTCTTAACATAAATTCTTCAGCCATATTCTTTACGCACAAACAGAATATTTCTTTACGAACAAATTTTTATGCTAAGAATTACCACTGCCTTATGGCCAAGAAGCAGCAATGAAGCGCAACGGAATTGCTGATTCTCTCGTTGGCCTGAAAGGATAACGAGCAAGCCAAAACGAGAAAACTCTATGAATATAGTGTTAGTGATTCTGTCTTTATTAAGTCTTGATAGAAACTTGCCAATTTTCACCCCATATATGGGAAAAATTATTCCCACGCAAGGATAAAACTTATAGGGGCATAAATGTACCCTTACAAATTTGTAGGCACTCTTGTAATCTTTTCATACTCATTTACCCGGAACCAACAAGCGTGGCGATAATTAATCTCAGGCTCATATTCGCCATATCTGGCCTCAATATACCTATCCTTAATTAATTGTCTCTTCGCGGCTCTTATTGTCTTTTCGGTCAGCTTCAAGTCGATTGCTAACTGGCTACTCGACCGCCAAAACCAGCCTAATTTATCGCCGAATCGATTGCGCAATTTAGCCAAATGAACGTAAAACAAGCGTGTGCTAGGCTTCAATGCTTTAAAACTCTCATCCTCGAAAATTCGATGGGACAAGGTAAAAAAGTTCTCAGTTTCATTCTTAATCTCATTAGAAATCATATTTTTAGCTCCTTTTCTGTATGAAATAAAAATTCTTCTGGCCGTTTACTTTTTTCAAATCGAACATTCTCCTCCAATTTATTCAGACAGTCATAATCAAGCTTAGAAATCCTCCTCTCTATAAACGCTTCAATTTCTTTCAAAACCGCGTAAGTGTTCATGTATTCCCCCCCTATGTTATTTCTGATTTATCCGTTAAATACATGGCCTGACCAGCCTCCTTTCCAATATTAGGCCGATTAAAATAAAAAAACCCAGCACCTATCTTTAGAAGATAGACACTGAGCTATCCCCGTTTAGAACCGATTATTTATAGTGGACGCCAAGTAAGGAAAAATAAATGCACACCACTGGGGACATAAACAGTATCAACGGCTCAAAGCCGTAATACGCAATATCCACCGATTTTAAAAGAACAAATAAAAAATCCGAACATTTTAAGCACGGATTTAATAAATTTTGACGCCTTTTAGCACATTTGTATAGCGGATGCAATACACATTAACTCGCCGCTTCATGTTAAGTAAAGCATACGAGTTGGCGTATGTCAAGTTTCTGAGCCGTCCATTTTGGCCATTTCCGTCGATAAAAAATATTTCAGAAATTCTCAATCTTCACCTTGATTACAATGCAAACACATTAAGCCACTGTCAAGAATCCTTTCAAAATGATGACAATTTAACCATTTTGATGTCTCTCGTCGATATATTCAAAAATAAATTGCTAGATAATATCTATTATCTCGGCAACAACTTTGTTTATTTGCAGCAAGTTATGAGAAAAACCCACCTAAAGACAGGTCAAATAAACGCCTTCTGGACGGGATTTTTAGAGTAATATTATGCCCAAAAGCGCCCCAGACATGCCCCGTAGGTGCCCCGGAACCCTCCCGAGGATGCCCCTTCCCACCGGAAACGGGGTCAATCACACCCGTTAGCCGTGCCGAGCCTTTGCACCCCATCCCCATGGCAAATCATGACCAAAGCAAGCCATGACACTAGTCCAACGACCAACACAAGAGTAAACAAACGACCGATTATTCATTTCCTAAGGCCCTGTAGAAAAAACACCTGTTTATGGGAGGGGCGTTTATTTACCCCTATCCTTGGCCCATCGTGCGTAATAACCAGACATTCTTCTTCGCTTCTTATCTATAGCCCCATGAGGGCGGCCTAAAGTTTTTCCCTGCCTTCTGGCCCGTTCCAGCCCAGCCTTGGTTCTGGCGATAATTAATTCTCTCTCATACTCAGCAAATACGCCCAGCAATTGCCAGAACATCTTCCCTTCAGGGGATTCAGTATTAATATTTTGAGTTAAAGAAATAAACTCAACGCCACGGCTTTTAAATTCCGCAAATAAAGCAATCAAATGTTGCAAAGACCTTCCCACCCGGTCAAGCCGCCATACCAGCAACCGAAAAACCTTACCTGTTCGAATATCCCCTAAAAGGCGTTCGAATTCAGGACGGTTCATATCTTTTCCGCTAAATCCATTATCCACATACTCACTAATGACCTGATACCCCATGCGTTGGCAATAATCACGCAAAGCAACAAGCTGAGTATCTACGCACTGGCTTGCATCGCTCACCCTCGCATAAATGGCAACTGGCTGCATAAAATTACCCCCTGTCTTCTTTTACTTCTTCAGAACATACTTTGCATTTCCCATGCTCCAAAATCTCATCCGCAAAGCCTTCATTGCCACAATAGGGGCAATTATAATACGTTTCCAATTTATCACCATTGAACATGGCCGCTTGAAATTCTGAATTTGTCAAGAAGACACACCCAGACTGTGCATTCATCATAATTATTACATCATTGTCATAAAAATCATCCGGCAGACCTTTTTCCATCCATGCTTTCAATAACCTTTCTGCCAAACCCCTTTCCCGATATCCAAACTTGGCCAAATCAGTGGTTGTTATGTTTTTCATAAGACTTACCTCCATAATAAAGGTTATGTTTCCGCTTGCGTCTCTGGCTTCCCTGCAAATATCGAAGGATAATTTCATTTTCGTTGTTATTCTGTCGCTTATACGTCAATGGCAGCACCATGCCCCCACAAATAATCAAACACAAAATGTAAGTAGCTATTATTTCATCCATACATTGTCACTACACTTTCGAGCAAAAAAAGTTAAACAACTACAACGTCACTACAATCTCATGCAAAAAAATTTGCTCCTACTTCCCATACTTTCTAAAAAGCCAAAGAAAAAACGCCGTCACACTATCAAATCCGGCCTTTTTCGCA
>JAZDPD010000005.1:0-4435 GCA_043798045.1 Candidatus Omnitrophota bacterium
AAAACGTTCTCTTTCTGATAAATGCGTGTATTTCTTGCGCTTGATGTTACAATTTCTCTGCTCCATAGATCTCCTGTTCTTTGTTTTGTCGACTAACTTACAAAGTAACAGTTTTTGCTGATCTATGGAGCTCTTTTAAAATTTTCCTGTCGCACTTGTGATTACAATTTTCCGCGCCTCCTTGGTCGGCTGCAACAGGGCAAATATCATGGCCATTGAAAACCAGAAACAGATTCTTATAACTGGATGATAATATGCATCCCAAAATGACATGTTGATAAAAAATGACCCCCAGCTTAACAGCAGGGTTATGACCAGCGGCTTGTTAGCCACCCCGCGCCTGAACGTTCTTATTATTTTAATTATAAACACGAAAAACAACAGGGTCATCACGCATAACGGAACAATCCCGTATTCAACCATTGCCGTTGAATAAAAATTATCAAGATTATCTTTGTATAGAACAGTTAACCCCCTGGATATTATCCCTGACCCGATCCCAAACCAGACATGATCAAGAAAACACCCCCAGGCAAGCTGAATGGAATCCCAACGATGATAAAATCGATCCAATTGCACAATGAAACCAACATCAAATCTGCCCACCCTTTCCGGGATATTCACGCCAAAGAAAATCAATACAAAACCCATGATCCTCAAGAAAACTCCTCCGGCCAACAACACGATCAGCATCAACCCGATCTTTCTGCTGATCTTATTCCAGCCCTCGCCCCCATAAAGAGCCCCGGAGCACCATGCATAAAAAAGAAAGGCCGCAGCGGACAGGGAAGCACCAAAGGAAAATGTCAGCAATATAGCCACAATGATCGTCAGCGCAACTGATCGGAAAAAAAGAAGCCTGCGCCTTCCTTGCGCACTAGCGCAACAATAAATAGAAAACGGTAAAACAAAAGACAGAAAAGTTCCCAGAACATGGGGGTTAGACAACGTTGAAGAAATCCTCCCTCCGCGCAAATGATTATCATATAAAGGATCAATTATATACTGCCTGATGGCGATATGATCTGTAACGGCCATTTGAGTGAACCAGAAATCCCGGCCCAGTAAAAACGAAATGATGCCATAGACACTGACGATACCGCCTATAACAACAAAAACATTTAGAAAATACTCAACATCCGGCTTCTTCAGCTGCCAGGAAATCAAAATAAAATAAACCATAATGCCGGTCATCCCGAAATACACGTTCTTCATAACACTGATCGGATAATAAAAAGTTCCCAGCCCGCTCAATAATGTTGCCAAGAAAACCATCCATACCAGCCGATTCATCCGGCTGGAGAACACAACATGCCAGGCAGCGGAATTGTAATAAAGCGATAAAAACAACAGACAAAAGATCAGCCCCAAAGGAAAGTACTTCAAAAGGGGAAGCTTATATCCCCCTATAAAATTAAAGTATGGAAAATAATAAAACGGCAGCAGGCAAATGTACGCCAGCAATACTGTGATAATTATTCTGAATAACCCGCGCCTGAATACTTCTCCAGATAGGAAATTCATCCGCTCATCCCTTTATTGAGAATATGCCTGATTAAAAAAATTTTAGGAAGAATAAAGTATAAAACATCTTAGCCTTCCCCCGCACAAAGAAACAGCATTTTGTATTTCATAGGGTAAAATTATTTAAGCCCCCGAGTCTCTGCCATCAAACCCCGACAAAAAAGTAACATAAATCCCCTAAAAACAGATTATAACCAATATAATATTGTAAAATAAAATTCATCAAAATCCTGTTATAATAAAAAAAATTATTTTATGCAGGATTACAGCACAGCATAAACATCACCAGATCCTTTCGTACAGGAAAACCACTTTCAGGATGACAACCAAGCGCTCCCCACTACTTTCTTCTCTCCTAATCATTAATACGCTCTGGGTTCCAGCCGCCGTATATTACTTCATTAATCATGTTGGCCTAACAAAATCCTTAGGACTCCCTTTTGCTTTCAACAGATTCATTGATCCGGCTATCAGCTTAACCGCCAAGATCGTTTTTCTTTCCTGGCTTTGGGGGCTTATCATTGAAACACTGACCCGGGAAAGCAAAGTTCCCCGCCTGGAAAACTTTAAATCCAACCTGAAAAAAACCTGGTGGATCACAGGGCTTACCATGGCAGCCCCGCACATCATCTACTTCCTGATATTTCTTTTCAACGGCAAACAGCTTGTCAGTGCTCGCGCTTTAGAAAACATCCTGTACATATTTACAGCCTATTGGGCCGCCGGAGAGTTTCTTAAAATCAAATACCAGCATAAAATCACACGCCACATCAACGACCTTTTCTGGTCGTGGCCCATGATGTTCTACGGAACAAGCTTCCTTCTCATCTCGGCTCTTTTGCATCACCTGATAACATCGGCGCTCACGCCGCCTTTCATAGACCCCCTGCTTGAACTTGCCCTGATCCTGCTTCAGTTTCTGGTCTTTGCCATTTTCATCAGGATATTCATTGATAAATATCCGGAGATTACAGAAATCTTTCACTGCCCCAAAACACTAATCCTTGTCTTCCCGCCCGCGGGCAGTGTGAGAACCGAAGCCTTCGCCCCTGTCATCTTGCGGCGATACCCACCCTTATTTAATATCTTAAGAGCCCTCACCCCCGCCGGATACAGGGTGATCGAATACAACCTGTTTACGTGGCGCGATCATTTTTTTCAAGGTAATGCCCTGGTAGCCATCACCTGCTTTACGCCCAACAGTGCCAGTGCCTACCATATCGCCAAAGAATTCCGACGCCGCGGAGCCAAGGTCGTACTGGGAGGGCCGCATGTCACATTCTTCCCCAAGGAAGCCCTTGAATTCTGCGACAGCGTTGTGGTGGGGCGCGCCGAAAGTGTCTGGGAACAAGTGGTCATGGATTATGAAACCAACAGCCTCAAGCCTCTCTATCAGGGATTTCATTCAGAAGAAGCCGCCGCCAAAATCCACACCCATCTTCTCAACAGCCCCGAAGCTGTTATTGCCAACTGCCTTCAAACAAGCGCCGGATGCAAATTCAACTGCCACTTCTGCTGCGCCACCGCCCTGACCGAAAAGAACAGGGTCAAAAAAAGCATCGCTGAAATGATGCCTCTTCTGCAGAAACTGGCCGACAAGAAAATGTCCGCCACTTTCATTGATAATAATATTTACGAAGACCCGGTTTACGCCAAAGAACTTTTCCGGGCCATGATCCCTTTGAAAATGCGCTGGGCGGCCAATGCGAGCATCAATATTGCGCAGGACGATGAAGCCCTGGCCTTAATGAAAGCATCACGGTGTTCTCAGCTTTTAATCGGGTATGAAATTGCCGACACGTCTGACATGAAAAATCACGCAGGAAAATTTACTCTTGCCCCTGACTATGTGGCCTTAACAAAGAAACTCAAACAAAACGGTATCCTGATGCAAGGGCAATTTATTTTTGGATTCCCCGGAGACTCCTGGCGGTCGCTGTTTCGCCTGTGGCACTTTTGCTTTAAACTAACCCCCAGCTTTACAGTGACATCTTTCCTGACACCGCTGCCAGGATCTGCGTTCTTTGAAGAAAGCATGCGCAACGAAAAGATTCTTAATTTGAATTGGCGTTCTTTTGATCTGATGCGCCAGGTGGTTGAAACACCCAATCTTAAAAAATCATGGGCATTGCAAAACATGTTCAGCATCATTTCCCTGATCATGTTCCTGACCACATCCCTGGCAGGAAGAACCCTTCTTGTTCTTTTTATCTACATGGAATACTGCTACTTCGCGGGCGCGAAATAGACCGGACTCAAGCACTTCTTGTCGACATAAACCACAGCTTGATCAAATAGGAGGCAATAATACAGCTTGCTGTCAATAACACGGCTGTAAACCAGAAAGGCATGAAGAAAACGCCAAAGCTGAGCATGAATACAAAAAGGATGACATCCCTTAACCAGCGGTCCCAAAACCAGATCACATCAACCAACGACATACCGCCGTAGCGCCGCGCATAAATCTCTCCCAATTGAAAAAGAGTTGTCCCCGGAACAATCACATCCCGGTCAAGTTCCAGTAAATGCACCGCAAGCGTCGCCAAATCATCACGAACCCTAAACATTATCTTGATAGAAGCTAAAAACGCCGTCAAAATACCCGCCCCCAACACCCAAGCCATCCCGTGCAGAAAAAAAGAACTTATTCCGAAACCCACCGCCAGGATCAAGAACAACTTCATGAGACGCGACTGATGGCTGTAAGACTCAAATAATTTTGACCCAGAAGCTGAATCTTTGACGCGATGGATCACGGACGGACGTGTCAAAAGCTTGCCATACCAAAGGCAGGTGCGCTCATCGCACATGACCGTGCTATGAAGCATTTTGGGTGTGATCAAATCAAGCTGGGCGTATTTCTTGTGCAACATGACGTTTACTTTACCCCAAATAGAAATAGATGGCAAAA
>JAZDPD010000034.1:0-37872 GCA_043798045.1 Candidatus Omnitrophota bacterium
TGATAGCTCGAACAAGACGATCAAACAGCGGACTAACCCCACGAAATACAATTTCCTGCAATACTTCTGCCTGTGGCAACTCTGTACCAATCACATCAATGCGTGGATTAAGCGCGCTTAAGAACTCTTTCATGTCAATGGTCGTTTGCGGAGGGCTCCCCACCCCGACATCAATGACTGTATAATCACCGCTCGTAAGATCAACCCCGGTAATTTTCCTGAATTGAGGATGAACAAGCAATGCCTGGACATCGACATTCCTTCCGGCATGCGTGTATTTTGATGTTACAAAAGATTTATCGTACTGCGCCTGATCTTTCGTTTCATCCATATTGCTGGTTTGTTCCTGTTGCTTTCTTAATAACACCTGGGCCTCTTCGGAAATTTCAACCGTATCCACAGGATTAACATACGGATTCACAATCTTTGCTTCTTTCAAAGGTTTCTTGTTTAAATCAGATTTCTTTCCATGAGAATATGGTGGCAAATTCTCACCCAAAGCTTCTGCCGGAGATTTACGCCTGATGGATGAAGCAGCATGATCCACCACCATGGAAGCATCAACCTTAAATACCGACCCGACCGGCTTGATTCCAGCCGCATTGTCCGACCTGGTTAAATCAAAATCATAAAACTTTTCTCCACCAGAGAAATATTGGCGGGGTTCACCTTGGTGCGGTAAAAGGTTGGCGACCTGGGTTGTCTCACCTTGTACAGGGCGGACACGTGGGTCCGCCCCTACGATATCCGCAAGTAGTGGCGGCTCATGATCCGCCACTACACCCTCGGATATATAATTATAAACGCCATTTTTATAGGCCGCGATATATCTCTGATATATCTCTTCTTTAAGCGTTTTCTCATCTGTGGTCACGCCATGAATCATATTCTTCCCAACGTAAACATCGGTCAACAATGTGTTTTTGATCTTCTCTCGGTACCATTTGGCCAGGATCGCTGCATGGTAGATCTGTCGGATGGGGGCAAAATTCTTTCCCTCGTTGATTTCGTTTTCGATGGCGGGGACAATAACCTCACGTAAAATATTCTTGGCTAATTCCTGGGATGGCTCAATCTGCCCAATGGCATCTATGCCTAATATATGGCCGGCACGGGGGCCGGCCACTGCATTCAACCCCTCAGATGCACGGGCGGCCCCCTGTGGCCGCCCTTTACTCATGGCAACATAATCAGAATCCAACAATACTTTTAATCTTGCTTGTGTCACATACACCGCGTTCTCCTTCTCAAAAACCTCTGACTTATCGGGCATGATCCAGACTTTATTGAACGTATCCACCGGAATATCTGTCGTCCCGTATTTATCCATGGCCGCGGCATAGACCTTATCCCAGAACTGTTTGCCCAACCCTTTTTCAGGATAAATGAGTGACGCGATCAATTGTTTTAGTAAATAATCCTGGGCGAGCATATCCCGCCCTAACACGGTCTCGCCAAGATCCTTTTCAATCACACGGTCTTTTTCATGCGGGGAAAGGTTGACCCATAGGTCTTTTTCAGGAACGGTGAGCGCGGCGAGAAAATATTTTGCCATCTTTAAAGTTTCTTGTTCAATCGTATTTTGGTGAGGCATGCGGTCGACGCCCTGGGTCGCTTTCGTATCCGTCGCTAGTTTGGGTGGCAGCGTGCTTGGGGACACGTACCCTTCGGGTACATGTCCCCGGGTTGGCAGCGCAGAAATATTTCCTGAGTCCACGATAAAGTCAAAATTTAGCGGCCTGTCAGGATGTATCACCATCCCCTTAACAAGAACGGGTGTAAATGACGCTGACCTGTTAACCATCATGCCCGGCTCAGGCAGTTGTGCAACAAACAGGCTTTGGGCATAAGCAAATTCTGGACGGATCAGAAAACTGACTACAATAATCAGCACCATCATCTGTCGGCAAAATTGGATCATCATATTATTCATGAAAACCTTTTCAACCTTAAACAATACGCATTCAATAACTAATGTTCATAAATTCTGCAAGCGACGTTCTTAAAGGGATGATATCCACGATCATCGACTTTAACCCAAGAAGCCGTGACATTTTCTGAACCATGCCTGAATCGGCCACCACACGATCTTCTACCCTATCCAGACCCGCCTTCATGTGCCGGCGGGCTTGTGCCAAATCAATACCACCTGTATTTTCTGCATGATCTGTTCCTTGTTGCAGCAAAAGGCGCTTGGGCAGAACCTTGACCGTTACCTGCACCCCGTCTCTATTTTCCAGAAATGGCTCTGTCAAATAATGAACATCTCCTGATTCCTGCATTTTCTGGAAATCAACATCTTTCACCACATCAGGCAAAAAATCCGGCACCATCCACCACATATTAAACCTTAAATTCTTAAACCTTCGGTCATCCTGCCCTACGATCACACCATAAGAACCGTTAAAACGAAACCATTTCCTTAATGCCTCCATTTCACGCATGTTCATCCCGAAATTCGACCCAGCCAATCCTCCAATGATCCCGCGTATTTTTTGAATATCCTCTTGGGGAATTTCCGGCGAGAGCATTTCCATGGTTTCATTGCCATTTACGTCAAAACGCACCAGCGTCCTGCCCCCGTTCACATACATCAACAACCGTTTCAGATCCCCAACCCCATTAAGAGGCGCAGCGATCCTGGTCGTCTGCATAACCCTGGAATTCGCTGATATAATCCCCACCGGGAATTGAGCCAAAAAACGGACAAATTCTTTCCCCACTAAAGAATCCGGTAAAAGGTCATCTTCCCTTTTATTGATTATTGTCCCATCCACATCAAAAAGGGCTATGCCTTGGCCGATCAGTTCTTTCAGAGGAATCGTTACACTTTTGCCGGAATCCATTCCCTCTCCCTGGATCGTAACGTCAGTCAGATCATCCGCTATCGCATCAGCAATGCGCCGCATTACGCGGGCCGAGGCCTCTTCTCCGGTCCCCACCCAGATCGTCGCTTCCCTGGCCAACTTCGAACGCTCTTCAGGATCGTCATCAACAGAGAAAACAAGTACCTTTCTTCCTCCATCCTCCAGAGATTTCTTCTTGTGCACCACGCTCATATCATTTCCAAAGGCAAAGAACTCATTACCAAAATACAGTACTGTTTTTAATGCCGGATTTCCTGCCATAACCATGCCAACAACATCGCCTTTATTGTAATTCTCTGATGCAATATCTATGGCCCCGAATCCTCCTGGCTCAAATAAATAGCGCCCATTGAACTCCTTACGCAAAACATCAATAATCTTCCCCCTAAGATCCCGTGAAGATTTCATCCAGGCCGCGGACGCATTGCGATGATCCACATACAAGGACCCCGATGCAATTTCATCCCTGACCACACGCGGCAAATATATTTTATGTCGGTCAATATCACGTATATTCGAAGAACTAATAGAATTTTCAGACAACCCGATCACGGTCACCGGGAACAATCTCGATCCTCCTGTAATAAAGCCCTGCAAACCATGCGGTGTGGTATCCGTCAAACGCAACCCTGGGGCAACCCGCTCCAAAGAAAAATCAGTACGTTTAGCAACAACAAAATTAACATCAGAATCCTTCTTATTCCCGTCAGGGAATAAATCCAGCAGCGCATCCCCGGCTACTTTGGCATGCCGCTCCAGAGCATCACTGCCGCTTAAAAAAAACATTTGGAGCCCCTTCACCCCATCATTCAACCTCATATGCTCCAGTGCCTGCGCCATCGGTAAAAGATCACCGCGGTCCATGCCAACAGGAGAATACTTTATTAAGGGAAAAAACGGCGCAATGGCGCTCTGAACAAGGTGATGCCGCAACTCGACATTGAGTTTGTCATCTTTATACCCGTTGATATCCCCGTTAGGTGACACCACAAGCAGGCTGTTATACGTATTGATAAACTCAAGCCAGAAATTGATATGCCCCCAATGCACAGAATCAAATGTCCCGGGCGCAACGCCTATCCTAACCTGACGGGAAGAAGCTTCAGCTGCCGGCAAATCTTCTAAGGGACCTAAACGAACAGGCATATTCAGATCAAAGGTCCCGTTATCAATTTTCTTTTTAATGGACGATAGATTCTTTTTAATATTCGCAACAACCGCCCTTATATCCTGACGGACCGCAGCATCCATTTCCTCTTCTATTTCTTCTTCGGCCGGCAAAGATCTTTCCATCTTCTCAAAATCAATGACCTGCTGCGCGTTATCAGCCACAACAGCAACATCCCCTGCCGCATTCTTGAGCGTAGCTGCGACAGGAAATTCAGGTAAATCAAAACCATACGCCTCAAATGCCTCGCCGAAGCTGAGCGCCCCGCCGATACGAAAAGGAATATACCCTTTAAGCAAGCCTGAGCCACGGGTGATCTTTTGAGCCTCCGCAATATTGAACAACCCGATACCATTTTCTTTCAAGAATCTCTGCAATTCTTCAGGTGTGTTGGCCACCGCAACAGCATTTGTATTGGACCCACCCCCGCCGACCATAAATAAGCCGATATTATTCTGTTTTGCCTTTGCCACCACATCCTCTGAATAAAATGAATACAAGCTGATCTTCTTAAGGCCATCTTTATATGTATTATAAAAATCTGAGAGCACCGGGTCCTGTTTCAAGAACGCAGCATACCTATCGGCATATGAAGGGCGCTCCGGTGAGCCTTCCGGCATCAGGGCCAACTCAAACCAGCGAAAATTAAGTTCATCCCGGATGTCCATATATCGATTCATGCTATCAATGACACCTTGCATGTCCCTGGCCTTCAACGCTGCGGCAAATTGATGCGCCAGCTGTATACGCTCCCTGTACAATTTCAAACCAACAGGGTCCATATCCGCCAAAAGGTCACGGCCCATAACACTCGTCACTTCAGCCGTCCTTGGATGCGCGTAACCACCATTGATAAATTCTTTCCCAAGCTGGATAAATGCCATCCGCGATTCAAAATACAGATAATCTTCTTCACGGATGATGTCCCGCGAAAATACCTCATCACCGAACAAACGCGCCCCTTCAGGAGATGTCAGGCTTGAAAGCCAGACATTTTGATAAACACCCCCCAATACATATGGAAAATGCCCCTGCCCTCCGGTAGCCCCGTCAAAAACATTATTTTCCAAATACGTGGCCCGGTTATAAATATCGGCAAAACTCCAACCAGCACCTTTAAGGATACTGGCGAGCATTAACTCCGCAGCCAGCATCACGCTCGAACTCTCCACACCTCCGGCCAAAATGGCCGGATGCGAAACCCGCACCGAAATCTTGATCCCAGAGATCTGAAATAAGTTCTGAAATATATACGCACCTGAACTGGCCAATCCTTTGGGAATAAACACTTTTCTGTCAGTAAACGGCAATGGCCCATACACCACATAAGGCTGCTCTTCCGGAAAACCATAGTCTTCTGCCACATACACCGTTGCCTGAGGATCGTCAGCCGCCTCTAAAGCAACTTCTATAAAAAGATCCTGGTGGGAAAAAGTTAACGTGGAAGGGATCTCTTCAAATGCAATAAGGCCTTTTTTAGTGATCAAGTCACGACGATCATTCTTGTCAAGCCCCGATCCTGGGCCATCAAAGGCCCTTATCGGAAGCTTAACCATAAGCCTTTTCCCATCATTTTTCATGTGCAGCAAGATATTCCGGATCTCTTGCGACGATCTTATCCCTGCATAAATGCCCGTATCATCCCGCACCACAGCTTCACGGGGTTTAAACAAAACACCCGTTGCTGTTTCCTGGGCCGCATCACTGCGGATGCCAACAGGCTCAAGATCACTGACCACGATCATGGCGCGATCAGGGTCGATCCCGGATAACAGGCCATCGTCACGGGTACGGCCCATGATCTGGCGCACGCCTTCCCCGGAAAACCCGCCGGAGAAATATTGACGGGGCTCAGAGCCGTCATCCCGGATAAAATTAAAAACGCCATGCTGAAAAGCCTGCACATACCGTGACCAAATTTTCTCGCCAACATGTTTGTCCTGGATCTCAATGCCGGATATTTTTTCCTGGTCTACATACGCCACCCCTAATAATGACGAACGAACCTTATCTTTAAACCATACCGCCAGAATAAGGGCATTGTAGATCTGTCGTAACCGCGCAAAATTTCTGCCTTCGTTAACCTCGTTTTCAAGGACAGGGATGATGATCTCGCGAAGAACAGATTTGCTCAACTCAGACGTAGGGGCGAACCTTGTGTCCGCCCCTACAACAGCATGAGACATTGCCTCATAATCAGAATCGAGCATCACCTTAAGCTTCGCCTGGGTAACATAGACGGCATTATCTTTTTCAAAAACATCAGCCTTGTCGGGCATGATCCATACCTTATTAAAAGCATCAACCGGGATATCGGTCGTGCCAAATTTAGCTTGAGCCTGCGCGTATACTTTCGCCCAAAATTCTTTTCCAATTTTATCGTCGGGATTAATAATGGAAGCCGTTATCTGTTTGAGGATGTAATCCTGTGACAACAAGTCGCGCCCCATTTCCGTTTGACCCAGCGCATCGGGCACAATACGATCTTTCTCATAAGGAGACAAGTTGACCCAGAGGTCTTTCTCCGGAACGGTCAATGCCGCAAGGAAATACTGGATAAGACGGTTGACATCATCATTAAGGGCACTGCGGGCGGTTCGCACATTTGACGCATCATCTCCTTGATCCAATACAAAATCCAAGCGGAAAGGATTATCAGGATGGATCTTAATACCCTTAAGCAGCACCGGCATGAATGCAGGGCTTAAACCCACAGCCACCCCTGGTTGGGGCAGCTGGAACACTTCCTGGGCCAGAGAACACCGAGGTCCTCCAACATCCAGCATCAGAAAAGACGCCGTAACAAATGCGGAAACTATTCTGCGACAACGACTTATTGAATGAAAAATCATGCCCAAAACCTCAGCTGCCATCAACCAGTTTATAATCCATTAAAATCAGCGATTTCAATAGAAATCAACACCGCGCAATCCGGATTTATATATATGTTAATGTTTAACATATATTCTTATAAAATGCCAAGTCCAGGGATATTCCGGATAGAAATGATCGGATTATCATTCACAAGGATTTACTCAAATGTGTGGGTATTATGAGGCAAGTTCAGAATTGTATTTGGCGAGGAAATCAGCTGAAAACTGTTCGTACCGATCCGCATCAATGGCCTCACGGATGCGGCGCATGAGCTTCACATAATAATGCACATTATGATACGCGGCCAGCCGTAACCCAAGGACTTCTCCGGTATTGAATAAATGCCGGATGTAGGCGCGCGAATAATTAGTACAGGCGTGACAATCGCATTCAGGATCAAGGGGGCCGAAATCCGATTTAAAGCTTCCATTGCGAATGACCACCAGTCCCTTGTCGGTAAAACAGGAACCATACCGGCCATAACGCGTCGGCACAACTGTATCGAACATATCAATACCCATCCCAACAGCCTTGACAATCTGATCGGGCATGCCAATACCCATGAAATATCGCGGCTTATGTTCAGGGAGCATATCCACCGTCCATCCAAGAACCTCAAACATTTCCTTGACCGGCTCTCCCACAGAAACTCCGCCAATGGCACAACCGTCTGTGTCCACCGACGTAAGCTCACACACCGACTGTTCCCGAAGATCTTTGTAACTGGAACCCTGCACAATGCAAAAAAGACGCTGGCCGCGCTTATCCATCCCTGTCTTATGAAAATGTTCCTTGGTCCGTTTCATCCACTCGGTCGTGCGCCTGACAGCCGCCGCCGCATCCATCTTCTCACAAGGATAAGGTGAACATTCATCCAAAGGCATCACCATGTCAGACCCCAAGACTGCCTGGATATCCATGACACGTTCAGGATTCAGGAAATGTTTGGACCCATCAATGTGTGATTTAAATTCCACACCCTCATCCGAGAGCTTGCGCCAATCCGTAAGGCTGAAAATCTGATACCCGCCGCTATCCGTTAAAATAGGACGGTCCCAGCTCATGAACTTGTGAAGCCCGCCTGCCGCACCAATAATCTCAAGGCCCGGACGTAAGAATAAATGGTACGTGTTGGATAATTCGATCTGGGCACCAATGGCCCGCAAATCTTCCTGGGAAAGGGTTTTAACTGTCGCCCGTGTGCCAACCGGCATGAAAAAAGGCGACTGGATATCGCCATGCGCCGTATGCACAATCCCCCGGCGCGCTTTGGTACGAGGATCTTTTTTAAGTAATGAATAAAACGCCATGCATATCCTTTGATTCAACCATAATAATAATTCTAAACTTCATTGTTACTTTGCATCTCAAGGTTTCGGCATCTTCTTACGCCGATCGTTTGCCGTCCCCTGCGAGGCCGGCTGCACTCAAAGCTCGGCCTCACTCTTGGGCCTTCGGCCCAATCCATGCCCGTTCGGCCGAGCAATGTCGGCTTTAAGAAAATGCCTCAACCTTAATGCAAAACCTTAACTCAAGCAAAAGCATGTTTGGATATCGCGAAAGCGGGTTCCCTGTTAATCTTGCGACGACGGTCAAGCTCAATCCTTCCCGACTTGCCGTCGATCGATCTGTTATTTACCAACATCAACAGGCCAACCCATGAGTCAGATGCATCAACCAGAGCCGGCGCGCAAGATAAACAGGGTGCTGCAGCGATATCAAACAAACATGCCCTTCCCCATGTAAAATCCAACGCTCATTTAAATATCCCCTGCAAATTCGGATCCGTGTCCATGATCCTGATCAGATCATCCGTATGATCCTTTTCAGACAAGATCGTATAAAAATCATTCTTGATCGTCGGCGCCATCTTGATGGCATCGATCCATTCCTGCCGGATAAAAGGATCTTTCTTGATCTCATCCCAAAAACCGGTATTCGTGAAAAGTTCAGCAATGCGATCCGCGCCGCGGCCCTGCAGCTGGCTGATCATGTAAGTCGACACACCGACCTGAAGCCCATGCAGCCGCGGTTTGACTGTCAGCTGATCCAAAGCATGCGAAATCAAATGTTCACTACCGCTCGCAGGACGGGATGTGCCACAGATCTCCATGGCCACACCGTTTAGCATGAGCGCTGTTCCCAGAAGACGAATCCCCTCCAGGTCATGATCAGGCTTGGCCATCAACTGAAATACTGTCGCATCCGAAAGGAGGGCTGCAAAATCATCCACCTGCGTCCCCTTCTTTTTATAGGCCAACTTCCAGTCATAAACAGATGTGATCTTGGCCACAGAATCCCCGACCCCCGCCAGCCACAACACACGCGGCGCGCCTAAACAAACCTCTGTATCGATCACAACGCCATACGGCATGGCCGCCGGAAAAGACCTTTTCTTCCCTTTAAAATCAAGGCTGCACTGAGGAGAACAGAACCCGTCATTAGAAAGGGCTGTGGGCAGGGCAAAATACGGCAGCCTTGTAAGATAGGCAACATATTTGGCCACATCCAGCGCCTTGCCGCCGCCAATCCCGATGATCACATCTGTTCTCTGCGGCAAAGCCTGAAAAATCTCCTGTGCCTGCTCAAAAGTCGATGCTGTCACCGCTATATGCTCAAGCGTACCCACCCCGTTGGACGCCAGACTCCAATCCACCCGATCAATGAGCGTCTTATCCAATTCCTTGTTAAAAACAAGTGTGGCATTCTGAAACTGCCCGCGCTGGGCATAAACACCCACCCGGTCCAAAGCCCCAGGCTTGATCCGCACAAGTGTTGGAATAACAATCGATGTATTTCTCATCATAAAATATTCTCCCGGATCAATGCCTCACCCACTTCATTCCAGTGATCAAAAGGCCTGAATCCTTCACCGATCTCATGCAGTTTCTTGGCCAACCAGCTTTTGGCAAACCGCCTTTCCGGTGGCACCAAAAGTGCCGCCGCCAAATCAGGCCGGCCATCGCCAGCAAACGCCACACAGGAGGATACCTTGATCGCCTCACGCACCACCGCCACTTTATTAACGCCCAGTTCAGCAGAAAAGAACGGAGACGGTTCCGGCAACTGCATCACAAGACCCTGTTGAGGCAAGAAAACACCGGGATTGGCATAAACAGTAAGCATGACACCCTCTTTGGCCAACAATCTCTTGATATACCAGTCACATCCCGCAGACGCCACCAACACATCCCACCCGGTCTGGCGAAGCGCATCCACACAAGGCCTGATCCGCGAACATATCTGCATCGATGCAATGATTTCAAGAAGACGTTCCTCCGAAGCACGGATCCCGGCAAAAATAAGCCGCAAGGCTTCAAAATGTGTTATCTTGCCGCTTTCATATTGCTGCCAGTACCCGCCGGAAATTTCAGGAAAAGCCTGACAAACAAGGTCATAAAAATCATACTGCGTGATCGTGCCGTCAAAATCAGAAACAAGGATACCTTTGACCTGTGTCATAACCCGTACACTTTCATATAATGTCCGAAATTCCTTTGAATATACTCATGCGGCAAACGGCAATCCTTGGCACCTTTTAGAATCTTCTCCAAATACAACCGTGCCGGCATGCCTGTGGGTTGTGCCTCCCGGCCATAAATACTGGCCTCGACCCTGGATCTGGCATCCGCATCCCCAACCTGAAGCGTAAAGCGCTTAAGATATTTAGGATGCCCTTCATCCACATCAATGCTATTAAAATCTTGCGCCGTAACCTCAAATAGCCCCCCCCAAACCTCATCATCCATGGAATTATCAATATTGACCACAGCCCCGTTCCAGCGTGTAGAATACCCGTCGAAGAAAAGCGCGTACCCTATCAAGGCTGCAGGCCTTATGAACTTTGCCCCTGGACAAAGCGTGCGCATGAGGTCATGATTCATATTATGCCCATAAGTGAAATAAAACATACCCTACCCCTTGATTCATCCCACTGACATGTACGAACGGCCTCTGTGGCCGCTCTTAATAACATATATAATGGCCGGCACTGAGTCCAACCATTACATGACGACATTATCGCAGAATTATCATCGCATCGCCATAACTATAGAAACGATATTGCTCCCGCACGGCCTGGGCATAGGCATGCCGGATCAGATCCATTCCCCCAAACGCCGAAACCAGCATCAAAAGCGTACTGCGCGGCAGATGAAAATTCGTTACAAGAACATCTGTTATTTGAAAATCTACACCGGGAAAAATAAAGATATTCGTATCATCCTCCCGTTTACCCGAACGCGCAAACGACTCGATCGTCCGGCAACTCGTTGTCCCCACCGCCACAATTTTCCGACCACATGCTTTTGCCTCGTTAAGCTCTCTCTCTACCGAAGCTGATATGGCGTAATGCTCGTAATGCATGGGATGTGTGATGATATCCTCAACTTCAACAGGCTTGAACGTCCCGTAATTCACATGCAACGTCACTTGGGCAAAATCATGCCCCGCCTGCTTGAGAGACCCCATCAACCCTTCCGTAAAATGCAATCCCGCGGTTGGCGCGGCCACGGACCCGGGATATTTCGCATATACTGTCTGATAATAGATCCTGTCACCAGCATCATCCTTGCGTTTGATGTAAGGTGGCAGCGGGACATGACCCACTTTCTCAAGAGCTCCCAAAACATCATCCTGATCAAATTCCACCACACGGGCATCGCGGTCCACCACCACGGCGCTGAGATCATCAGAAAATTTAATCCTCTCGCCCTCATGAATCTTTTTGAGCGGACGAAGCATTGCCTCATACCGGCGTGCACCAAGGTGTTTCAACAAGAAAACCTCAACCTGCCCCTGTGAACGCTCCTTACAGCCCAAAAGCCGCGCCGGAATAACCTTGCTGTTATTAACCACAACCAAACTGGACGGAGGCAAATAATCCCCCAGATGTGAAAATATATCATGACGGATAACCCCGTTTCGGACATCCACCACCATAAGCCGGGCATCATCACGTTTAGCGGAAGGATATTGGGCAACAAGCTCTTCAGGAAGAATATAATCAAAATCAGAAAGTTTCATGAGAACGTTATTCCCCAAGACATGCACGGATCCTCTCCAGCATTCTGGGCATATCAATGGGTTTTACAAAATAATCTTTGGCACCTTCTCCAAAGAAAACATCCTGCATATTCTCATTGGCCGTCAGCATGATAATTGGAGTACCATTCGCATCGGGAAACGACTTATATTCGCTGATGAACTCAAACCCCGACATCCTGGGCATCTGCACATCCAGGATGATCAAATCAGGCTTGAACGTTTTTACGACCTCAAGCCCCTGCATGCCATCTTCAGCGCTTTCAACCTCATAATGCTGTTCTTTAAGCGCAAACCGGATCAACGTCACGTTCAGACGATCATCATCAACAATCAGGATCTTCTTGGCCATAATATCAAATCCTCTCTAATAATACTTGCATCCGCCCCCCTTCACCCTACAATATGGAAACGGAGGAACATGCTTATGTCTTTTTTCAATAACATCTCTAATAATATACGCCAATGGGACAACCGCTCGAACCAGTGGTTCAGCAAGAATTTTTCCATCCTGTTCTTTGAACTTATCCTGGCCATAATCTTCATCTTTTTTGTAAACCATATGATGGATGTTTTCACCATCAGCAGCCAAATCAAACGTTCCAACCTGACCGATCAAATCCTTTTATCCCAGGCAGGTCTCATGCTCCTGATCGTCCTGCTGCTCATTTTCAATTCGTTCCTAATGCTGTATATGTTCAGCAATATGTTGCGCTTGCGCAACATCCTTAAAAATCTCGATTACAACATGAGCCGGAAACGTAACGATAACAGCAAAGACGATTAGTTAGAAATATTCATTGCTGAGTTCTTCTGCCTTGGCTTTCATCCGGCCTAACCAATCTTTGGGCTTCTGCACATCCAGTTTATAACGCACTGTATTCTTATAGCCCATTTCCGCAAGGCCTGTTGATACACAATAAATAGCCGCACTGTTAAGCCCCGGAATGTTGCGACCAACAACCACCGGCATATGCATGTCGTTTTCAATGCGTTCCATAAGTCCGGCTAAAAGAGCACCGCCGCCGACCACCACCACCCCCGCCTTCAGCTGGCCTTCATAATTTGATGCCGTCACAACTTCGCGGAGATTCTCGACAATCACCTTAACATCCGGTTCCATGGACATGATCAGGGCATCGCGCTTCACAGGCATAAAACCCTGTTCTTTCTTGATCAATATTTCTTCCGCGCTGGGTATCATGGGAGAAATCCCGTCAAGAACCCTGCCGTATGATTTCTTAATATCCTCTGCCAACGCAAAAGGAACATTGATATCCATCGCAAGACGACGTGTCATGGCTTCTGCTCCGACAGGAATCCTGCGGAAGTATTTCAGAAGCCCCTCTTTATAAACCAGCATCAGTGTTGACCCCGCCCCCAGATCGATGAAAACACAACCCTCCTGGCGCTGGCGCTTGTCAAGCATAAGGTCCGCCGCGGCTGATGCATTAAAAAAAACATCATCCACTTCAAAGCCGGCCTGCTGCACCCCCTTGGTCAAATTGCGCAAACGCGTGATATTGGCCAAAACCAGAAGGGTCTCAACCTCAAGTTTCCGGCCATAAAGTCCGGCAGGATTAAGCGCAACGTTCACATCGTCCACTTTAAACTGCTGGACCATATCGCAAACAACTTCCTCATCAAGCTTCACCCCCAGCATCCTCGCCTGCTGGCGCGCCTGCGCCAGATCACGGTTAGTCACGATCTTATTGCCGCGTTCAACCAGTGGAATAAGGGCACGGCTTTGGCGTATTTCAATGAACTCACCGCCGATCCCCATATAAATGTCTGACACCTTGATCTTGGTCTTACGCATAACGCCATTGACCGCAGCACTGACACAGGAAGAGAATTCACTGATATCATTGATCGATGCCAGCGCAAGCCCGCGCGTATCCGCGTCGCTAACCGCCAGGAGTTCGAGCGTATACGCGTCAACAACACGGCTCAAACTTGCCTTGATTTTATCCGTCCCGATATCAAGCCCGCAATAAAACTGATCGCCAAAGAATTGCCCGATAAACCGTTGAATGCCTTTCATTTCTTTACCTTTTTCTGCCCAATCACAGGCTCTCCAAACCGCAACTCGATATATTTTACCTGTTCAAGATCAACCCCCCCGCGCGTCAAGACATCCGCCAAGGTCTTCAACCGCTGGAGCAGATGCTCTTGATCCATAATGACCTGAAAAACAGCTCCGTCTTTTTCGAGATCACATGAAATCCTCGCTGGATCATCCACACGTACAGACGAAAGGACAATTCCTGGAAGACGCCCATCCTGATTAAAAAACGCGATAATATCAAGGCCGGTTTTGACATGATCGTCACTAACCCTTGCACCGGCAACCGCATGCTGGTTTTTCAATCCCCTGATAACCGTAAGGGCCGCCTGGTCTTTGAAAGGAGCTCCCATGAAGAAACCGTTGCGGTCAATCACCCAATTCCTGTTATCCAAAACAACCCAGGCAAACGGATCGCGACGTATGGCTGTCACATAAAGCTGATCCGGAAACCGGCGCATGACACGCAAACCCGATAATTGCGGGTATTTCAGGCGGATCTTGGCCTCAACCCTGGCAAGATCAACATCAAAAATATTCTGCCCCTTGAGTTTTAACAGCTCTTGAACTTCCAAAGGCTGAAGGCTTTCTGCCAGGGAAATATCCCGCACGACAAAAAGCGCGGAAGAACGCAAAAAAGCCAACGCCCCCATCATAAGGAGCGCAGCACCTAATAAAAAGATACAAACAAGCCCGACAATACGGATCCTGTCAGGATTTAACGACAGTTTCTGCTTTTTTCTTGCCATACGCCATATCTACCAACGTTAAACAAAGTTGTGTAAAATCAATCCCCGCCGCACGCGCTGCCTTCGGCAAAAGGCTTGTGGCCGTAAACCCCGGGATCGTATTGATCTCCAGAACATACGGTTTTTCATCCTCACCCAGAAGCACATCCACACGACCAAAACCTTCACATCCCAGCGCCTGATACGCCTTAAGGGCCTCCTGCTGAACCTGCACGGTGACCTGATCAGAAATTATAGCCGGAACAATATACTGGGTCGCCTGGCTTTGGTACTTCGCCTGAAAATCAAAGAAATGATGGTCATCCGCCGCCTTGATCTCGACAACTGGAAGTGCTTTCTCCCCGAGAATGCCGACCGTCAATTCCCTTCCTTTAATAAATTGCTGAATGACAATATCATCCCCGTAAACAGCCGCCTTCTCAACAGCTGCCGCAAGTTCCAAACGGTCGAAGGCAAGATTCACGCCGATGCTCGAACCTTCACACGCGGGCTTGACAACCACTGGGAACCCCCCCAGACGGGAAATAACCTGATCCATATCAAAAACTACCCTTGCATTAACCAGAACCGTCGCTGGTGTTAGCACTTTATGATCTTCAAAAGCTTTTTGTGTCGCGCCTTTATTGAATGCCATGAAACTGGCCAAAGACCCACAGCCATTATACGGAATAGCGCATTCATCCAAAACAGCTTGAATACCGCCATCTTCGCCAAAACGGCCATGAAGCGCAATAAATACGACATTGATCTTTTCTGCCTTGACCCAAGCCTTAATGAGCTCTTTTTCCTCGCTAACTATATCCAGCGACCTGACGCAACAACCGGCATTCACCAGGGCGTTGACAACCGCAGCCCCGGAACGCAAGGAAACCTCGCGTTCTGAGGAACAGCCTCCCATGATAACCCCGATCACCCCGTTGTCCTGAGCCCCAGCCCGGCGGTCAGTAAGACGTGAAACCAGCGCATCAGAAATCTGCGTCACATCACCCGCTCCCAGAGTCAACACCAAATCCCCCGGCTGGACAAAAGCAGCCAGATGATCCACGATCTGGTCTTTCTTTAAATGAACAAGATACTGCGGCCGTTTTTCCTGGATCCTGGCCATAAGAGCTGCCGTTGTGACACCTTCAATCGGTTTCTCACTGGCGGCATAAATATCCATCAGGATCAAATGATCCACGAGATTAAAGGATGATGCAAATTCACTCATGAGCGCGGCCGTACGCGAATACCGGTGCGGTTGAAAGACTACGATCAAACGTTTACGATCCAGTGTTTTGGCTGTCTGTAACGTGGCGGCAATTTCCGTCGGATGATGCCCGTAATCATCCACCACCAGGACACCATCCACCTCACCTTTGCGCTGAAACCTGCGCTGAACGCCTTGAAACGTCTTGAGCGTCTTTAAGATCACCGCCATCTCGATCTTTAGTTCAAACCCAAGCGCAACAATAGCCAGGGAATTCTGGACATTATGCTTGCCAGGGATCATCAATTCAAAACGTCCGATAAAGTTTCCTTTAAAATAGCAATCATATGATGAGCCGGCTGAGTCCAGATGAATGTTGGTCGCGATCCAGTCATTGCCCTCACCAAATCCGTACGTAATAATACGGCGACCGCTTTTTTCCACAATACCCCGCAACACCTTGTCGTCCCCGCAAGTGATGATAATGCCATTGGGGACAGTCCGGTCAACAAACTTGACATAGGCCTCCTGAATCTTCTCCCAGGTGTGATAATAGTCCAGATGTTCCATGTCGATATTGGTGATGATCGAAAAATGGGGCGAAAAATAAAGAAAAGATCCATCACTTTCATCAACCTCAGCGACCATGTGGCGGCCAATGCCAAGGCTGGCATTATAATCACCCTGATTGACAATCCCCCCAATGGCCGTCGTCGGTTTTAAATCAGCATTGATCAAAAGAAAAGAAGCCATGGAAGAGGTCGTGGTCTTGCCATGCGCACCGGCCACCGTAATGCCAACCTCCTTGTTGAGCAACTGGGCCAGAAGTTCCGCACGGCGTAACAGCGGGATATGCCGGGTCACCGCCTGGAACATTTCCGGATTATCCGCCTTGATGGCGGAAGAATACACCACACAATCCGCACCATCAAGATGGCAAATATCATGCCCGATAAAAACCGTAGCCCCCTTCTCACGAAGCTGGCGTATAAGCTCGCTCTCTTTCACATCAGAACCGCTGACCTCAAATCCCTTGGCCAGCATAAGAAGGGCAAGATTTCCCATCCCCATTCCACCGATGCCTATAAAATGGTAACGTCTGATCACTTTTTTTTCCTTACCAGTGCGTTTCATCCAAATATCTCCTCCAAGCTTTTTCTAAAGCAGCAAGATTCTCAAATTCCATATAAGAACTCTTCAAGGCCGCCGTGAATTCACGACCCTTTTTAAGTTCCCGACAAAGCCGTTCAAAACGGTACACTTCATACTTCACGATCAAGAACCTGACAAGGCTGGCCGCCTCACGATAAAAAACACCCACCACAGCCCTGTCCGTTGTGGATCTTAGCGCCATGGAATTTAATTCAGCCAACGGAATATATGCGTCCCTGGCAATAAGTTCACGAACATCTGCGTCAGCCTCGATGCTTTGAGCCCGTTCCTGAAACATGGCCACACCTTCATCAAGCCATAAAGGAATATTGCCGTGGCTTCCCGCCGCTTCACGGAAAATAATATGCCCCAGCTCATGCGGCAAAAGCGTATCAAAGAAACCTCTTTCCGACGGGAACGTCACAATCTCCCTGGTAGCCAGATTGACTTGACCACCCGACCAGGCATGATGCGACGAGCCGACATAATCCTCCCGTGAATGATAAATCGAAATCTTAACACGAGACGACCAAGACCATCCCTTATAACGCGTAAATCCCAAAGTAGTCATCGTATGGCGGTAATGCGTTTCCGCTTCACGCAACACTTCATTGACAAAACTTAACGGCACGTGTTGATGTCGGATAACAAAATGTTCGCTTTGAACCTCCTGCCAGTCCGCACCAGCTTCGGCCGCAAAAGCCATCCGCGAAGACAAGCCGATAGCACCACCCGCTACAAGCATCCAAGCGATCAATGAAAATAATTTATCCCTTATCATGAAGAACCTTGATGGCTTCATCCGCCAAACGACTAGATCCGTCGGAAATAAAAGCTTCCTTTAGCCTCTTGCGGTTGATCAGACGCCGCCCTGAAGAGAAGTTGTTCCTGATCTGTGCGAAAATCTTATCGCGAAGGATATCCTGCCGCAAGCACTTTTCATCAATTATTTCAGCCATTCCCAATTGCTCCAGAACACGCGCATTGTATTTCTGGTGACCCCTGGCACCGGGATACGGAATAAGCACGGCAGGAATCCCCCAAAGGCCGATCTCCATCACTGTTCCTGCCCCCGCCCGCCCGATCACAAGATCGGCCGCCGCATACGCTATTTCAATCTGATCCATATACTCCCTCACCAACGCACGAACACCCTGGGCCGCATAAACGGCTTTAACATGCGCAAAGTCGTAACGCCCGGTAACATGGATCACCTGCACATGCATGTCCGGGGGAATCTGTGAAAATGCCAGCACCACTTCCTTGTTAAAAACCCGGCTTCCCTGGCTGCCACCAAAGACAAGCACCGTTTGGCAAAGAGGGTCAAGTCCAAGCGCCTCCAGTGCATCCTGTTGAGAAAGTGCCAGATCAAACTCCCGCAATGGATTCCCGACCCAGACCGTCTTGTACGCCGGAAAATAGGCCATCGCCTCTTTAAACCCAACACCGACCCGGCAAGCTAGGCGGGCCAGTATCCTGTTGGCCGTGCCAGGCATGGCATTCTGTTCATGAATCATCGACGGAATGCCAAACAAGAATGCCGCGATGACCACCGGGAAAGAACTGTATCCTCCGAATCCAATGACAAGCGACGGACGCCAACGCCAAAGCGCCGCCGCACATGGAATGAAAGCGCTGATCATGGATACAAGTGACCTGATTTTATCAAGCCATCCCTTGGAAACAAAGCCCTTGGCCTGAATACTGATACAATCAAACCCGGCTTCCCTGATCCTTTCCTGTGCAGATCCCAACACCCCGATGAAACAAACTTCCTGACCTCGCCGGCGTAGCTCCTGTGCCGTCACAAGCCCGGGATAAATATGCCCTCCGGTACCCCCTGTGGCCATAAAAATCCTAGACATCTACCCTCCCAAATCCTGGATACGTGAAACATTCAATAAAAGTCCAACAGCGGCCATGTTAAAAATCAATGCTGACCCGCCATAACTGATAAACGGCAACGGCAAACCTTTTGTCGGCAAAGCCCCGATACTGACACCGATATTAACAACCACCTGAATGCTGAGCATCACCATGATCCCCACGCACAACAAATACCCGAACGAATCCCTTGTGTTACGGATGATGCGCGTCCCGTGCCAGATAAAAATACCGAAAAGAATCACAATCAATACAGCACCCAGGAAACCAAGTTCTTCACCAATAATGGAGAAAATAAAATCCGTGTGGGCCGCAGGAAGATAGAAAAGCTTCTGCACACTTTTCCCCAACCCGACCCCCCAAAAACCGCCGGATCCAAAGGCCATTTGCGACTGCGATAACTGGAAACCGGCACCCTGCGGATCACTCCAGGGGTTCATGAAAGAAACAATGCGCCGCATACGGTACGGCGCGCTAATAACAAGCACCACCAGGACCGGCACAGCCAAAGCGATAATGCTGGCAAAGACAGTCTTGCGCCCGCCCGCCACAAAATACATGGACATCGTAATGACCGCCACCAAAACTGTATTGCCAAGATCAGGTTGTTTGATAATAAGCGCGCACATTAAACCCATAACCAAAAACACCGGCGTAAATCCATGCCTGATTGAACGGATAAAAGACCTTTTGCGCGAGAAGAAATCAGCCAAATAAATAATCATGGCAACTTTGGCAAACTCCGAAGGCTGGAAATTGATCGGCCCCGCACTAAACCAACGCCGGGCTCCCGATGAGACTTTTCCGATATGAGGGATCAGGACCAGCACCAACATCACAAGTGCCGCCAGCAAAATCCACCTGGCATATTTCTGAAGGTTACGGTAATCAATGATCATGACAAACCACATCCCAACGGCACCAATGACCAGAAACATCAAATGCCGCAACAAAAAATACGCGCTGTTGCCCATAACCTCAAGCGCATACACCCCGCTTGAACTGTAAATCATCACCATGCCCAGACACAAAAGCATGATATATGACGCGAAAAATGTGATACGAATATCCCTCATATCATCCCTGCCAACCGTTAACGATCTCTTTATACACCTTACCACGATGTTCATAGCTGTTGAACATGTCAAAACTGGCCGTCATCGGGCATAACAAAACACATTCACCCGGCTGCGCCAAGGAATAAGCCTGCGCCACCGCAGCCGCCATATCCCCCTCAACAACCACGACAGAAACAATATCGCCAAACGTTGCCTTAAACTGTTCCCGAATTGCCCCCATGGACACCATCACACGCACTTTCTCACGCACAAGCGCCCGTAGCGGCGCATAATCCAAATGTTTATCCGACCCACCCACCATGATGATGGTCGGCTTTTGCATCCGCTCCAGCGCCCATCTTCCGGATTCAACCGTTGTGGATTTGGAATCATTAACAAACTCAACCCCTCCCATAACCCGCACCCGTTCCAAGCGATGCTCCACACCAGGAAATTCATCAAAAACTTTTCTGGCAACCGGATCAGGGACATCGAAAACACGCGCCACTTCCAGCACGGCCAACTGATTGGGATTATCCGCTTCCCCCTCACAATTAAAAAATCTTACCTGGGAAGATGTCTCACGAGCCAATCTGACCACCCAGGAATCCCGCGCGTTGAGGATAGCCACATCGGATGGTTGCTGATTCATCAGGATACGCTTCTTCGCATTAAAATAATCTTCCATGTCGCAATGACGGTCCAGGTGATTCTGGCTGAAATTCGTAACCACAGCAACAGCCGGACGAAAGGCATCAATCAACTCCAGCTGGAACGAGCTGATCTCAACAACAAAAACATCAACACCTGGCGTCAGCACCTCCTGTGCAAAAGGAACGCCCACATTGCCGCACAAACACACATTCCTTCCGGAGGCCGCCAGAACCCTGGCGATCAAAGTCACTGTTGTTGTCTTGCCGTTAGATCCGGTCACAGCCACAACAGGCTTCTGGCAAAAACGCCATGCGAATTCAATCTCTCCCCATACAGGAATCGCCTTTGCGCGGGCCCATTGAAGAGCCGGTGCATCTTTCCAGACACCAGGACTGGCGACCACCAGATCTGCCTGCTGGATAAATGCCGACGTATGGGCCCCATATTCAATCTGCACACCGGAACGATCCCTAAGCCCTTGCAGGGCAGGTTCCAGCGCCTCCAGCGGCTTGGCATCTGAAATACCTACAACAGCCCCCATCTGCATGGCCAGATTCGCCGCGGCTATTCCACTGCGCGCAGCACCGATGATAACTATTCTTTTACCTTTTATATCCATACTCTCTCCATTCAAACGCTGCAAGTAGGGGCGGCTCATGAGCCGCCCCTACACACAAACGAATCTTCAATGTCGTCAACGTAATCAACGCCAGAATAATCCCGATAATCCAGAAACGAATAACAATCTTGGATTCCTTCCAATTGATCTTCTGCAAATGATGATGATACGGCGCACATTTAAATATTCTTCTGCCTGTTAGCTTGAATGAAGCCACCTGCAAAATTACTGATAATGCCTCCCAGACAAAAACACCCCCAAGGATACCCATTAAAAGTTCTTTCTTGATAAAAATGGCAATGATCCCCAATGTGCCGCCCAGGGCCAGCGAACCCACATCACCCATGAAAACCGTTGCCGGGTATGCATTAAACCACAAAAACCCGAGGCTGGCACCGATCATGGCCGCACAAAAAACTGTCAACTCACCTGTCCCTGGGATATAAGGAATAAAAAGATATTCACTGATGCGGATATTGCCGCTGATATAACAAAGAATCCCAAGAGTAATCGCCACCATGAGCGTACAACCAATGGCAAGGCCGTCAAGGCCATCCGTCAGATTCACGGCATTGGATGTCCCGACAACCACAACCATGGCAAACAAGATATAGAAAGCGCCCAAATCAATGGCCAAATGCTTAAAGAACGGAACATCAAGCGTTGTACTCACATGAAGCTGGGTATAAAGAAAAAAGCTGACAAGCCCGGCAAGGATAACCTGCCATATCATCTTGGTTGATGCATTAAGCCCGCTCCTGGACTTACCGGACAATTTCAGATAATCATCATAGAAACCAAGCACCGAAAGCCATATCATCGTTAATATCGTCAGCAAAATATAAGGATTCCTCAGATCAGACCACAAAAGAACCGACAACAGGATACTGCCAATGATCAGGATACCGCCCATTGCGGGAATATTCTGCTTGGTCTTGAGTTCTTCATTAAGCACCGTACCGCGCGCCGAATGCATATCCTGCTTGTCCCCTAGATTCCACTCCTGCAATTTTCGAATGAACCACGGCCCGATTATTATGCACACCAAAAACGTCGTCACCGCCGCCATCCCGGCCCGGAAAGTAATGTACTTGAAAATATTCAGCGCAAAAAACTCGTACCGCAGCAACGAAAGATAATAAAACATGGATTTATCCTTTCAAAAACCCCTCAAGCACTTTTTCCATCCGCATCCCGCGCGAACCCTTGAATAAAATCACATCGCCACAATGAAGATATTTCCGGATCGCCGCTGTCAAACGCAGCTGATCCTCGAATGCCTGCACCATGAGCCTCTCCCCCGTCCTCCTGGCCGCCGCCGCAATCAGCTTTGCCTGCTTCCCGTACGTGAAGACAGCATCAATGCCCGCCGCTGCAACAGAAGCCCCGACATCCCGGTGAAGGTCATCCGAGCGCTTGCCCAATTCCAGCATATCCGCCGCCACAAGAATACGACGTCCTTTTCCCTGAAACATCTTCAACGTAGCAAGGGCATTCTTATAAGAAACCGGATTAGCATTATAGGTGTCATCAATGAACGTGATGCCGCCGGATTTGATCAGGCACTGCCGCCCTTTGGCTGGCTTCGCCCTTGAAATAGCCTGCCGGATAACCGCAGGGCTCAAACGGAAGAAGCGTCCGCAAGCAATGGCCGCCAAGGCATTGTAAACAGCCCCGACTGAAGGACTCTTCACAATAAATGACAGCTTCTGATCGACACAAAACGATATCCCGGATGCCTTCAGCTCCAGGTCATGAGCCATCACATCCGCCTTATGTTCAACCGCATAAGAAATAACATGCTGAGATAACTTTCTTTTCAACAACCCGGCCCAATAAGGATCATCCGCGTTCAAAATAATACACCCGTCCTTGGGTAAATATTTTATCAGCGAAAGTTTTTCTTCAAACACACCCTTCAAACTTCCCAGCCCCTGCAAATGTGAAGCCCCGACATTCGTCAAAACAGCCACTGTCGGGCAAGCATTCTGTGCAAGCCAGTCGATCTCGCCGGGATGATTGGTCCCCATCTCGATAACAGCGGCCTCGTGGCGCACCGTCAGCTTCAACAACGTTAAAGGAACCCCCATATGGTTATTCTCTGTCCCCTTATTAAAAAGGACGCGGTATCCCTGGCGCATGACCGCCGCCACCAGTTCTTTCGTCGATGTTTTTCCCGCACTCCCCGTAATACCAATAACAGGTATGTTAAATCGCTGACGATGATGCCTGGCGATGCGACCCAACGCCTTAACCGTATCATCCACCAGAACAACCGCCTTGCCCGCAGGGAACGGCACATCTTGACGGTGAACCACAAAAGCCGAAGCGCCTCCTGCGGCGGCCTGGCCCAGAAAATCATGCCCGTCAAACGCCTCGCCATGAATGGCGACAAAAAGCTGATGACGTTTGATCAGCCGCGTATCTGTTGATACACCGATAACCTTCTGCCCGGGTTTACCCGTGAGAAGTTTTCCTCCCGTCGCACGAACAATTTCCTGTAACGTGAATACCGCCATCAGTTGCCCTTCTCGATAAAACGCCGCACAATATCTTTCTCAATAAAATCAACCTGACCGTCCTTTAACACCTGATATGTTTCATGCCCCTTGCCCGCCAGAAGAATAATGTCACCTTT
Source organism: Candidatus Omnitrophota bacterium (assembly GCA_043798045.1). Taxonomy (GTDB): domain Bacteria; phylum Omnitrophota; class Gorgyraeia; order Zapsychrales; family Fredricksoniimonadaceae; genus Fredricksoniimonas. The sequence continues at coordinate 23,961 of JAZDPD010000034.1, forward strand.
GCATGCCATGGTCAAGGCAGCATGAATGGCCCCCTGCCTGTCGGGAACAACGTCATACATCCTGCGCGTGAAACCAGGCACAATATCAGCAATAATCGCCCCGGGGTCTTCACCCCGCGGATTATCCGATGTAAGGATCGCATGATCAGCCAATTCACAGGCCACACGCCCCATCCGCGGCCGTTTGGTTCGGTCACGATCACCGCCACAGCCAAACACCACGATCAAACGCCGATGCGGCACGGCCTTAAGGCACTCCAGAACATTCTTTAACCCGTCATCCGTATGCGCATAGTCAATGAACACAAAATAATCCTGACCGGCATCAACGCGTTCCAGTCGCCCGGGAACACAGTCAAGCGATTCAATCCCCTCCTTGATAACACCCGGCGAGAAACCTTCACCAAGGCCCATGGCAAATGCCGCCAGAAGATTATAGATATTATGGCGACCGATAAAATGCGTCGTAAAAGCTATTTCCTGACCAAAAAACTTGATCTTAAAACAAGTGCCGTTTAAATCATAACTTTCAATCTGCGCCCGGACATCGGCAGGGGCTTCAATCCCATAAGTAATCACACGCGCCCGTGTGATGGCTGTCAGCCGCCGGCCATAAGGATCATCGGCATTCACAACGGCGAAAGAATCCGGTGATAATCCTGTAAAAAGACGCGCTTTGGCCTGAAAATACCCTTCCATTGTTTTATGAAAATCCAGATGATCCCCGGTCAGATTGGTGAATGCCGCTCCCCGAAAATCAATGAGTGCCACGCGGGCTTGCGCCAGCGCATGCGAAGAAACCTCCATGACGGCATGGCTAACACCCTCTTTCAGCAACCCCGCCAGGAATATCTGATTATCCAGAAAACCTGGTGTGGTATTCCTGGAAGGCAATATCTTATCCCCGACACGATAATTCACGGTTCCAACCACCCCGCATTTCTTGCCAGCTGCCTTCAAGACAGCTTCCAGAAAATACGTTATTGTCGTTTTACCATTTGTCCCTGTAACACCCCAAACGCGTACTTTCTTGGACGGATGGCCATAAAAACGGTCCACCACAACACGAAAAAGGCTACGTGGATCATGGGCCGTGATGAAACAAATCCCGGGAAATCTTGAACGCAGGGTTTCCACCGAAAACGGCGGAACAACAACAACTTTAGCGCCCTTGATCACAGCATCTGCCAGAAATTTAACGCCATCCTGCGTTGCGTCAGTGACCGGCGGCAATGCCGCAAAAAGGCAGCCTGACGTTACACGGCGGGAATCATCCCAGACAGCCTGGATCTCCAGCCCTTCCCAGGCCGGCTCCACATCCGCATACCCGTCTACCAGGTCTTTTAACCGCATCAATTGCCTCCCTGGCGACTATCCAAATAACGCAATGAATTCTCCACGATCTCCTTGAACACCGGCGCCGAAACAAGCCCGCCATAATACACCGGGTGCGGCTCGTCCACCGTCACAACAATCGCCAGGCGTGGATTTTCCACGGGGGCAAACCCGATGAACGACGCCACAAATTTACTGTGCGAATACGTCCCTCCGACAACCTTCTGTGCCGTCCCTGTCTTGCCGCCCGCTGTTATATCTTTCATTTTTCCGGCCGTCGCGGTCCCCTCATCAACAACAGCTTGTAAAATAGCCTTCATGCGATGCGCTGTTTCAGGATGCAGTACCCGATCCAGCATCTGCGGCTGAAATTCCCGGATAATGGCACCTGAAGGGTCCATGATAGTTTTAACATAATACGGCTTCATATATCGGCCGTCATTGGCAATAGCCGCGATCGCCGAAACCAGCTGAATGGACGTCACGGTCACTTCCTGCCCAATGGGTATGGCCCCAATACTCGTTTTCGACCATTTCGACGTCGGTTTTAAAAGACCCGAAACTTCTCCCACCATCCCGATGCCGGTTTTCATGCCGAAATGAAAGCGGTGCGCATACTGATAAACCTTCTCCGCCCCAATCTTCTGTGCAATCTTGGTAACACCAATATTACTGGAATGCACCACTACCTGCCGAAAGGTCAAGTTGCCTTCCGGTTCATGATCGTGTAAAATATGGTTTCCCACACGATACGCGCCATTTTCACAAAAGATAATATCCTCTTCCATAAATGCATTTTCTTCAAGGCCCGCAGATGCCGCCACAATCTTGAAAACTGACCCGGGTTCATACACAAAAGCTACAGCACGATTAGTCCTGTTCTCCGCCGGAGATGCTTCCGGCTGATCAGGCCTGAATGTGGGCCGATTCGCAAACGCAAGCACTTCGCCTGTTTTAGGATCAAGCACAATAACAGAAGCGCTTTGCGCATGATATTTCTGATACGCCTTGTCCAACGCTTTCTCGGCAATATACTGGATCGTCTCATCAATGGTCAAAACCACACTTGAACCGTTGACAGGTGCAACGAAATCCTTTTCGATCAACAAATCACGCATGCGCGCATCACGCAGGAACTGAGCCATGCCCTTTCTCCCGCGCAAATACTTGTCATATTCAAGTTCAACTCCCTGCAAGCCGGCATTATCAACATTGGCAAAACCGATAACATGCGCCGCCAAATCACCATTGGGATAGAAACGTTTGCTTTCTTTAACAAAACTGATGCCCGATACTTTCAGGGCCTTTAAAGCCTCATACTGCTCCGGCGTCACTTTCCGCTCTATCCAGACGAAATATTTTTGTTTCTCCATACGCTGGGCGTAAATCTGCACAGCACCGCCCAACACTTTAGACAAGCTTTTGGCAGCCGCCTTTTTCTGGTCATCTGTCATGCTGCGGGGATTCGCAAATACGGAATACGCCGCCACATTAAGTGCCAGAGAACGGATATTACGGTCATAAATCGTCCCACGAATCGGATCAATTTCTACAATATGATTATGCTGTTTTTCCGCTTTATCTGCAAGATAATCCGCACGAAACACCTGAATCAGCGACAATTTGATCAAAAACAGGATAATACAAAACAGAAAGAGAAAGAAAATTAGAGCAACACGTGGGGGGTATTTTTGAAAATGCAAAGGAATTAATACTGTTAATTTTTTTATAATATGTTTATATACTAATTCTAAGTTATCTTGGAAGGATGAAAAGTAAAAACATCAAAATTTTTAAATCCGGATATTTAACCCGCTTTCCTGGACAACTAAAGCGTGAGGATAACAATACGGATTAAATCATTGCTGTGATGAAAATGCCAACGTCATCACCTTGCCCAGGAAACCCTGTCCCTGCTCCATCCCTGCACCGATCACATCCATCGGCCCCTGGGACTCAACCTCCAGCACACGATTCTTACTGGCAAACTGATAAGTGCTTTCCTTATTCAAAAGCTCACGGCCAATATGATCCGAAGACTTCAAACGTAAAATATCATTATGAACCACTGCATTATGCTCCGCGAGTTTCTCAATGCGCACTTCTTTCTTTTTCCCCTGATACGCCAAAGCATAAATATTCATTTGCAGATGGATATATAAAATGGCCATAATTGTTACAACTGCCATGCTTTTAAGAAAATTCACCATTATGCTACTGCCCTTTCCAATGCCCTCAATTTTGCGCTACGGGCACGCGGATTGTCCGCAGCCTCTGTTTCTGCCGGTATTAATGGTTTCTTGGTCATAAGTACAGCGTCACCCTGACGTGACAAGGTTTTAAATGCGGCCTTCACAATCCTGTCCTCAAGCGAATGAAAGGAAATAACCGCCATACGCCCTCCGGGCTTTAACGATGAAAAAGCCAGCGCCAATGCCTCAGGCAAAACATCAAGTTCACGGTTAACCGCAATGCGCAACGCCTGAAATGTCCGTGTGGCCGGATGAAGCCTGTCACGCTGGTAACCACGGGGCAATGACCGAAGGACAATATCCGCCAGCCGGGTTGTTGTGGCTATCCTTTCGCCCGCCCTTGCCGCCACCAAATGCCGCGCGATCCTTCGCGCAAAACGTTCTTCACCATATTGAAAGATCAAATCCGCCAATTCCTTCTCGGATGCATCATTCACAATATCTTCAGCGGTGACAGCCCCCTGCACATCCATGCGCATATCCAAAGGACCTTCGGCTCGAAAACTGAATCCCCTTTCCGGTGAATCAAACTGCATGCTGGATACGCCAAGGTCAAAGAGAACCGCATCAACGGACGCTACCCCTAAACCCAAAAGCACTTCGTTGATCCTGCAAAAATTGCTTTTAACGATATCAAGCCGCCCCGTAAAATCCTGCAAGCGACTTTTCGCGATCATAATGGCCGCTTCATCCTGATCTATCCCGATCAAATGCCCCTGAGGTCCAATCTTTTCCGCCATCAAAAGTGAATGCCCGCCCAACCCTAAAGTGGCATCCACGACCACTGATCCCGGCCGCAATGCCAACGCTTCATCCACTTCCAACGGCATCACGGAAACATGCTGCACAACATCACCCATAGGACATCAACCCTTCACATGCTCATAACAACGCCAAATCACCTGAGGCCGCGACAAAACTCGGAATCTTACGCTCCATCACCGCCTGTTCAAAACCTTCCCAGACAATGTTGTGCTCCTCGACATTCGTTACTTCTTCCCAGTTACCTTTAATACCATTACGCACATAAACCTTCTGCCGCTCCTTGAACACCAAGAAAATCCTCGGACGCCCTGTCTGCTCTTCCTGTGTCGAACAAAAGACACACGCGCAGTGCGGCAGCTCGACCATGTGCTTGAAGATCAGTCTTTGTTGTGTGTAGGTGGTCATGCTTCACCTCCCGGAAATTAGGTTAATCGAAAGCTACAGGCTTAAAATATTTTCCGCTGTCTGCTCAAACAGCTTGCTTGACTTGTTGAAATACTCCTGCCAGCGCTCATGATCCCAAATCTCGATACGGTTTGAAACACCGATAATCACACTCTTTTCCTTAATACCTGCAAAATCCTTCAAATATTGGGGAATGATAAACCGACCCTGCTTGTCCGGCATAACATCCACCGCACCTGCAAAGAACATACGGTTAAATGTACGCGAATCCTGTTTAGTAAAAGGAATTTCACGGAACTTCTGTTCATACTGCTTCCATTCGGCTTCCGCAAACATAAACACACACGCCTCAAGCCCGCGTGTCACAAAAAACCTGGAAATGCTGTTATGCTCGGCAACCTCACGGAATCTCGCCGGCAGGATCAGCCTGCCTTTGGTATCCAGATTATGGGTGTATTCGCCGTAAAACATTTCCGCCCCTTTTACTCTTTGCTGTCAGTTAAACCACTTTGCTCCACTTTCCTCCACCGACATTGACAAGTATAGTAGTGCACGATAGGCGTGTCAACAGATAAAAAGAGCTTTTCACCCATTTTTATAGCCCCCTGGATTATTTCTATTTGTCGTCGGAGAATCAAAAACTCACAGGCTGTGCGGTCCAATGCCGGGGGCATAAAAAAGCCCCCTAAGAAGGGGGCTTGGCTTATTAGCATGGCCTGATCAACTCACTCCACCTGATCAATCCAGGCAAACAGAACAAATATAAAACACAACGGAAGGGGGAAGGGAAAAATAGAACCCGGCCATGATACGTTATTGAATACGACTAAAAAAACGTCGGGCACTTTGCACATCGCGTGCAATCTGTTGGGTCAATGCTTTCTCGTCGAGAAACAACCTGTCGTCACGCTCCTTCTTCAAGAACTCCATGAGGATCCTTTGCCCGTAAAGACGTGCATCACAATCCAGCAAATGAAGCTCGTAAACCACCGGCGCATCCGGACTTTTAAAGGTCGGTTTATGCCCCACATAACAAAGCCCCTGCAATGTCTTTGAGCACATCCGGACGCTGCCATCAAGGCACCTGGCATGAACAAAATAAATTCCGGACGGAAGAATAACAACGTTTTCTTTCTTGAAGTTTGCCGTTCGATACCCCAGCTTGCGTCCGCGCCCCTCACCATGCTCAATCACTCCAAGAAAGTCATACCGACGGCCCAAAAAAGACTTCAACTGTCTAAAATCAGCAGCACATACTAATTTTTTTATATAAGTAGATTTTATATTTATATTATTCTTTTTTAATAGCTTTATAGTTTCAACTGAAAATCCATTCATCCGGCCAAAATCATTCAATAATGCCAGGGTCCCGGAACGCTGACGTCCAAAGTGAAAATCACTTCCCAGAATAATTTTCCTGACCCCCAGCTGCCCCAGCAACAGGTCCTGGATAAACTCCGCAGGATCCTGGGCCGCAAATGCTTCACTGAAAGCAATCACAACACACGCATCAACACCCAGCGCCTCAATAAGCTGCAACCGGCGCTCGATGGTTGTGATATAAGAAAAATCCCTGCACGGAGCAAGGACCTTGACAGGGTGCGGATCAAATGTGACAACCACCGACGGAAGCCGAAGCCTTTTGGCCTCGGCAACAGCACGTAAAATGACCTTCTGGTGCCCGCGATGCACACCATCAAAGACCCCGACAGCAACCACAGACCCCTTGAATTTACACGCCGTATCGCCAGGCGCGCAGATGCGTTTCATTAACATCATCCAACCTAACAGCTTCCTGTATCGTGAACGGGCCGACTTTGGTGCGCCGGATATCGGTGATACATGCGCCGCACCCCAAATCCTCTCCCACATCCTCGGCCACCTGCCGCACATACGTCCCCTTGGAACAATCAAGATGAAACGCCACCAAAGGCGGCTCAAAAGAAAGAAGGTCGAGCACATCGATCCTCACCTGCCGTGCAGGTCTATCGACGGAAATTCCCTGACGTGCAAGCTTGTAAAGACGCTCCCCCTTATGCTTGACCGCTGAAACCATGGGCGGCACCTGGTCAATCGTACCGGTGAATTTCTTAAATGATGCCTCCACCATCTCACGCGTAATCCCCTCAAAAGGACGCTCCATAAGCACATCCCCCTGAATGTCCGCACTGTGCGTTTTAAGCCCCAGCTTCAACGTAGCCCCATAGCCCTTGTCAAAAGCAACAAACTTATCGAACAACCGCGTTGAAGCCCCTACCAGGATCACAAGAACGCCCGTTGCCAAAGGATCTAGTGTCCCGGCATGCCCGACACGCTTCTGTTTTAATTTACGGCGGATAATAGCCACCACATCATGCGATGTCATCCCCGATGGCTTATCAACAACGATGATCCCGTCCATCACAACTCCTTTGCCATAGCCGCCAGCACACACGCCTTGGCCTTGCCCAAAGGCAGCTTCACAAAACCACCGCTGGCTTTCTTGTGTCCGCCCCCGTTGAATTTCGACGCGAACCTTGCCACATCCACAACCCCGCGGCTGCGCAGATTCAACCGTGTTATTTTCTTGTCCTGCTGGGCAAGGATCATGATAACCTCAAGCCCCTTCACAGCACGCAGGAAAGAAAACACCTTGTCCTTAAGATCAAAATTACTGGAAAACCGCTTCGCCTGCTTAAGTGATATGGTCAAACATGCGATTCTTTCATCAGCATGCAATGTGACCATATTCATAAGTGCCAAAAACGGTTTTAAATCCGTCCTGGGGAGCGTTTCATAAACCTGACGATAAAGATCGCTCACCGAAAACCCAAGCTTCAGCAAATCCGCAATAACCCGGTGAGTATGGGAACTGGTGCTGTCAAAACCAAATGAACCCGTATCTGTTAAAATACCCAGGTAAAGAAGGACCGCCATATCGCGTGTGAATTTACAACGGGCCGCCTTCAAAAGATCGTAAAGGATCTCCGAAGTCGATGACTTGGCTGTCTGAACAAGGTTAAGGTCTCCAAACCTTGTGTTGGTCACATGATGATCAATATTAATGACTTTAACGCCAGGTGTCATGATGGCCGCCACAGCACCAACACGCTCCTTGTCACCGCAATCCAGCACCACCACCACTTCAGGCTTGAAAACATCCTTGGCCTGAAAAGGTTCGCACAAGCCGCTCTCCGGCATAAAATCCAGCCACTGCGGATGAGGACCATCGTTCATAAGCCTGACAGTCTTGCCGATTGACTTTAAATAAAGCGTCATTGCCACCGCGGACCCAAGGGCATCCGGATCCGGATTAACATGCATGGTAACAACAAACTTCCTGTACTTCCTAAGCGCCTGAATAATGGCACGGTTCATCATTCACCATCCTGTTTCTCGTCATCACCTTCAGGCGTCTCCGGCAAGGGGTCTACCCCGCGCGCCACGCGTTCTTGCTGAAGATCATTGAAAATATTTGACAAATGCACACTGCGCACAATCGAATCATCGTAAACAAATTTGACCTGGGGAATATGCCGCAAGGTTATCCGCTGCCCCATCAGGCGGCGCACCATGCCACTGGCTGAATCCAACCCCTGCTGAACACTTTTAATATCCTCGGGTTTATCCGATAAGATACTGAAACCAATATGCGCCCAACTGAGGTCCTTGCTCACATCGGCAAAAGTAATCGTCACAAACTTAATGCGCGGATCCCTGATCTCACCTAAAAGGATCATGCCGCCAATCTCACGCTTGAACATCTGATTGATTTTATCCATCCGTTCCATAATACCTCACCTCGCTAATATACTGTTCCAGCCTGCGCCCAAAGCATACCAGAACAGCGCTTTATTGCCTAGCTCCCATGATTCTTTTCTTCGACGCGCACGGAATATTAAATCCGGCCAACATTTCCTGAACTCTGGAAGGCGTCAATCCGCTCAGCAGCCCTGCCAGACGCTCTTCCCATCCCCCCGCACCTGCCTGGATCAGCTGCGCACGAGCCTGTGCATGATACGGAATATATCGAACAGCATTCCAGGAAGCCAGGCAATCCAATGCCGGAACAGGATCCGGTTCTTCAAGGATGCGGCGAAACTCAAGAAAATACCGGGGCTGCGTGATCGACTTAAAAACATCCATCATAACCGCCTGGTCCAATAAATCCTGTGTTAGCGCATCAAGCTGAAACCCAAAACGCACGGCGTAGCGCGCTGCACGCAAAATGCGTGTAGGATCATCAATAAAACTCGCGGCATGAAGCACGCGGATCAGCTTGGCCTGGAGATCCTTGAACCCACCGGCTTGATCATACAAAACACCAAAATCCCCCGTATTAAGTCCGATAGCCATAGCATTGATCGTAAAATCCCTCCGCAGAATATCATCCTTCATCACAGACGGCACAACATCAGGAAGGGCCCCACCTTTTGAATATGTTTCACGGCGCGCCGTAACCAGATCAACCACAAGCCCGCTTTTAAACACCAAGGTCGCTGTCCGGAATTTTTCGTGCGATGTCATCTGCGCATTGAATTGTTTGGCTAATTTCCGGGCTGTTTGAAACACATCCTCCTCAATCACAACATCCACATCCGTGCTAGCGACCCCCAGCAAAAGATCACGAACCATACCACCGACCAGGCAGGCACGTACCCCGCGGGAATCCGCAACCGCACCAGCAGCACGCAAGAAATCCCGAATACTCCCGGAGAGCAATGTCAAAGAAACTTTTTTCATTTAACCCCTTGGATGAAACTGTTGATGGACCGTACGCAACCTCTCTTTATCCACATGCGTATAAATCTGAGTCGTTGAAATATCCGAATGCCCCAGCATCTCCTGAACACTGCGCAGATCCGCCCCATGTTCCAACAGATGCGTTGCAAAGGTATGCCGCAATGTGTGCGGCTTGATCGTTTTCTTGATATGGGCCTTGCGTGCGTAGAACTTGATAATCTTCCACAGGCTCTGACGTGAAATCTTCTTGCCCTGCCGACTTACAAAAATCTCAGCCACCGACTTTCCTCCCAATAATTTCAAACGCGCCTTTGTCAAATATTTCTCAAGCGCTTCACGGGCTTTACCGCCGACAGGAATCAACCGTTCCTTACTGCCCTTACCCATGCACAACACAATACCCGTTTCCAGGTTCACATCCTCCAGACGCAGTGCCGCCAGTTCCGAAACACGCAACCCCGAAGCATAAAACAATTCCAGCACCGCGCAATCTCGAACGCTTTGTGCATCGCGCCCATTGGCCGCATTGATCATGGCCATAACTTCGACCTGGGTCAACACATCCGGAATACGTTTCCACAATTTTGGCGTATCAACAAGGCCCGTCGGATCTTCCTTCGCAAAAGACTCCCTCACCATAAAACGATGAAACATCCTTACCGCTGCCAGACTCCGGCAAATAGATGTCGCTGCCATTTTATCTTTCTTCTGCACCATCATATAAGCGCTGATATGATCATGCCCGATGGCATCCGGTGATTTTATCCCAACAACCTCCTGAAGATAAGAAACATACGCTGTCAAGTCCCTTTCATAAGCCATAAGGGTGTTCTTGGCAAGCCCCCGCTCAACAGACATATAATTCAGGAATTCCGCAATCAATGCCTTCATTTAACTCCTGACACCAAGGCCGACTCCACAACCGCTGGTTTGAATCCCTGATAAAGGTCGCGTTCAATGACACGCAAAGATCCGGTCAAAAGGTCATAGCGCCTTAAAGCATCCGGTGCATCATAAATAGCCAGCAATAAATTTAAACGACCGCGCAACTGCAGGGCCTGCTCACGCTTGGCTTCGATCAACAATGCTGTCATGGCATCAAAATGCGATAAAATCTCCGTCAACATGTATTTCGCCCGCTTGGCACTCACATCCCTTTTACCCAGAACATCCCAAAGGTCTTTAAAATAAACTTTAACCATAGCGTACTGCTGTGTGTAAACCTGTAGCGGAGTCTCTTCAACCTTTTGATACTCTATCGGCCGCAACACAGGAATGAAATCCTCTTTCTGATTTTTATTCTTTTTCACTCGTGTGAACTTCTTGCGTAATGTCATGCACCCCGTCAATGACATCACCATCAGCACCAAAAGCATAAAACCGGACAAAATGCGGACAGAAAAAGTATATTTTCTCATGCTACAAGCTCCTCGAATTCTTGTTCATTAATGATTTTGACATTCAACTTGATGGCTTTATCCAGTTTAGAGCCGGCTGATTCTCCAGCCACCACATAATCCGTTGTCTTAGTAACGGCAGCGGCCACATCTGCTCCCAATGCCTTTACCCGAGCGCCAGCTTCTGAACGTGTCCCGCGTTTAAGTTCCCCAGTAAATACAAAGACTTTCCCCGCCAAACGGCCTTGCAACTTCCTTGGCTGTACCATCTTAACACCCTGAGCTTGAAGCCGGGCAATCAATGTTTTCACAACATCCTGGGCAAAAAACCTTGTCACGGCCAAAGAACTGACATCACCCATTTCATCAACGGACATCAAATCGTCAATCGTTGACGCCGCCAACGCGTCCATTGACTCAAACCGTTGCGCCAATAACTGCGATACTTTCTCGCCGATATGACTTATCCCCAGCGCGAAAACAAGCCGTTCCAGAGGCTGCGTTTTACTTTTTTCAATCGCCGCCAAGAGATTATCTGCTTTCTTCTCGCCGAAAAGATCCAACCCTAAAAGATCCTCTTTTTTTAATGTATAAAGATCCGCGACTGAAACAACCAATCCTTTTCCCAAAAGCTGGGTAACAGCTGATTCGCCCAAACCCTCAATATCCATCGCATGGCGAGATGCAAAATGCACCAATCGTCGTTCGAGTTGTTTCGGGCATGAAGGATTAATGCAGCGATGCGCCACACCCCCCTCATCTTCAACAATATATTCCGGACGACATGCCGGGCAATCAGTGGGAATCCTTACAACATCTTCCTCCGCAGGATTCGCTTCAATCACTTTAATAATTTTAGGAATTACATCCCCTGCCCGTTCAATAAGAACGCGATCGCCCTTACCAATACCCAGACGCTTTATTTCATCAAAATTATGCAGTGTTGACCTTGAAATAGTAACCCCGCCGCAGAAAACAGGTTCAAGCTCGGCCACGGGTGTTAAAACCCCCGTACGCCCCACCTGCACCACAATATCCCTGACCAATGTTGTTGCCTGATACGCAGCAAATTTAAACGCCACCGCCCAACGGGGGCTTTTCATGGTTTCACCCAGCCTGCGCTGATCATCAAACCGGTTAACCTTGATCACCACGCCATCCACATCATAAGGAAGCTGTAACCGCATGGCTTCAAAATCAGCACAAGCTTTAAGAATACCATCAATATTCGAACAAAAACACGTATGCGAATTAACCGCCAACCCCAATGATTTTACATGTTCTAAAAAATCCCTCTGCGAGAATAAAACCCCATCGCCTTTAATATGCCCGAAAGAATGCACAAAGAGTTTAAGATGGCGACGGGATGACTGTACAGGATCCAAAAGTTTCAACGATCCACTGGCCGCATTGCGCGGATTGACAAATCCCTCTTCCTGTTCTTTTTCCCGCAGCCGATTAAGCGCCTCAAAATCCTTGCGATCCATATAAACTTCACCGCGGCACTCGATAAAATCCGGAAACGCTCCTTGCAGTTTTAACGGGACACTGCGCATGGCGCGAACATTATGCGTCACATCTTCACCTGAAATGCCGTCCCCGCGCGTTGCCCCAAGTCTTAGCAACCCTTGTTCATACGTAAGGGCAACACTCACGCCGTCAATCTTAAGTTCTGCCGCAAACTCAACGTCCGTACGCCCCAACCCCTTATAAACACGTGCACACCATTCACGAAGATCCTCCGGTGAATAGGTATTATCAAGCGACAGCATTTTGGTTTGATGCGTGATAGCACGCGCCCCTGAAACGGCCTTTGCGCCCACGCGCTTTGTCGGCGAATCATCCGTTATAAATTCAGGATGCCCTGATTCAAGGTCTTTCAACTCTTTTAAAAGGGCATCATATTCCTGATCCGCAATAACCGGTGAATCCTCAACATAATAAAGCCGGTCATGGCGCAGGATTTCATTGCGCAGCGATTGAATGTGTTGGGCAACTTTTTCTTTTTCCATCCATTAATACCGTATTTCAAAAGTATCACCCATGGCCATAATTGCGCCTTGGCTTACATGCACATCGTAAATAATAAAATAAGACTTAAGCTTTTCAACCAACTCGGCGATCCGTGCCGCATCCCCCTGAACCCATAATTCAACCGACTCATCCGGCAAATTCTTAACCCAGCCGCTTAGTCCAGTATCATGCGCCAAACGCTGGGTTGTAAAACGAAAACCCACTCCCTGCACCCGGCCGGTGAATATCATATGAACTGATTGTACTGAATTAGACGGCGCCATAGCAATTCTATTATCAAAGGCGCTCAAGGAAAGGGACTGAATAATGGTCGGGAGGGGGGGGCTTGAACCCCCGACCTCAACGTCCCGAACGTTGCGCGCTAGCCAACTGCGCTACCCCCCGAAAAAACACATTTTGAACAACCAACCTCAAAAAGGTGCGACATTGTAGCATCGAAGGTAAAAAGCGTCAAACTTCTTTAATACCAAAACCAATTTCAGCCTCAACCGCAATCTGGTCACCCACATACGCCTTACACTCAAGGAATCCTGCCTTGGCCATAAGTTTCACCGTCTTAACCTCAATGCGCAGCTGATCACCCGGCACAACAACACGGTGAAACTTCGCTGTTGTCTTGGCCAAATAATAAATCAGCTTCTTCCCCTGCATGTTTTTGGAGTAATAAAAATAAATGCACCCTGCCTGGGCCATAGCCTCGACCATCAGGACGCCGGGCATCACCTTCTCATCCGGAAAATGCCCTTGGAACTGAGCCTCGTTGACCGACACATTCTTGATCGCCACCAATTTTTCATTAGGCACAAGTTCAATAACCCGATCAATCATTAAAAACGGGAAACGGTGCGGAATAATCTTCTGAATTTCCTGGGTATTCAATTCCATATTAGCTCCTTGATTTTAAGAAACTGCCCTGTAAATTCTAACAATGTTCCCTTGTTTAAGGCTTTAGGCATACCGCAGCTGCGAGTTTGGAAAACAAGCTTTCCATAATGGTGTTTT
>JAZDPD010000059.1:0-2431 GCA_043798045.1 Candidatus Omnitrophota bacterium
GTATCGCATACAAAGCTCGATCAACTCCTATACACTTGATCGGTTGGCCATTGTCGGCGCTATTGCAGCGTTTTCGGATGATGCTTATTTTCAGGAAATGCGAAAGCGGATTATGACGACCCGGGAGCGCGTGTCCAAAGAGCTTGTGGCGAGTGGTTTTATCGTTATCCCTTCTCAGGCGAACTTTGTTTTTATCAGTCATCCGCGCATTCCGGCCCGAGAGATGTTTGTGTCGTTACGGGAAAAGGGCGTCCTTGTTCGTTATTTTAATAATCCGCGGACAGACAACTTTCTGCGTGTGAGCATTGGGTCGGATGAGGAAATGGACGCATTTTTATCTGTGTTAAAAAGAATACATCATTTGAAATAAGGCCAGCTATGTTGAAACGAATTGAGTTTTGTTTTAACCATCAGCGCTTTGTTCGCAAGGTCAAGGCCGTCGATTTTTCGGCGGGCATGAATCTTGTGATCGGCCCCAATGGCTCGGGGAAAAGCAGTCTTCTCAAGGCTATTTATAAGTGTCCGGATTGCAAAAAGATCGAGACAGCATCGACGCGGTATCATTATTACGACGGGGAATTAATGAATCCTCATCGGAAGGACATGAAAGGCAACTCATTGCTTCGGTGTAGGGCCATGTTTGCTTCCCATGGGGAAACGATGCGGGATGTGCTTGGCTTTATCCCGCTTGGTAAGGGCGATACGCTGCTTCTGGATGAGCCTGAGTCGGGTCAGGATATGGAATGGATACTGAAGATCAGCCGGGGATTCAGGAAGGTCGCCCGTTTGGGGTGTCAGCTGATCGTGGCCACGCATCATCCGGTTTTTATTGATAAGTTTCATGCGATAGAATTGCAGCGTGGATATGGAAAGAAGCTTCGTGAGATCTACCAGGACGTGTTAAAACGCCATGCCCAACATTGAGCCTTTTGATACATATGCAGAGGATTACGAAGCGTGGTTTGAAAGAAACCCATGGGCGTATCAGTCAGAGTTGGAGGCGATAAGGTCACAATTGCCGACCAGCGGTCTAGGGGTTGAGATCGGGGTTGGGAGTGGCCGGTTTGCTGGACCATTGGGCATCAAGGTCGGGGTTGATCCTTCGGCAAGGATGCGGGCATTGGCTGAAAGGCGTGGGATCAAAGCATTGGATGCGCGGGCCGAGAACTTGCCTCTTGAGAATGGCTCTTTTGATTACGCACTTATGGTAACGACGATCTGTTTTCTGGATGATGCCCCGGCTGCCCTTCGGGAGACCTTTCGTATTTTGAAACCGGCAGGGGTTCTGGTTGTCGGGTTTGTTGACAGGGATAGTTCTTTGGGCAGGGAATATCAGAAAAAGAAGACTGCGAGCAAGTTTTACGCTTCAGCCAGATTTTATGGTGCGGATGACGTTATCCGCATGGCTCAGGAAGCTGGTTTCAGGCGGTTTCATTGTGTGCAAACATTATTCGGAGATATGCAGCAAATGGATAGGGTCGATCCCGTAAAGGAGGGGAAAGGTCATGGATCGTTTGTTGTTATTAAAGCAGAAAAACAGGGTTAATTAGACGGTAATGAAGAAGATTTGTAATAAAAAATAAAAAGCATTATATGCAGGAGGGTATCGTTATGGGTACAAGAGGAAGAGAAATTGTTGGGATGGATGTTGAAAAGCTTTTGGTACTTCTTAACAAGGCATATGCCGATGAATGGCTGGCTTATTATCAGTATTGGCTGGGTGCTAAACTCGCCAAGGGGCCGATGAAGGATGCCGTGATCGCTGAGTTGACCCAGCATGCGGCGGATGAGCTACGTCACGCGGATATGTTGACGCTTCGGATTATTCAGCTTGGCGGGACGCCGGTTTTAAAGCCTGAAGACTGGACCAAGTTTTCAAACTGTGGTTATGATGCCCCCGCAGATCCGTTTGTTGCAAAACTTCTTGAGCAAAATATCAAGGGTGAGCAATGTGCGATTAGTGTTTATAAGGCATTGGTTGATCTTACGGCGAACAAAGATCAGGTAACATACAACATTGCGCTTCAGATTTTGCAGGATGAGGTTGAGCATGAAGAAGACCTTCAGTCGTTGCAAGAGGACTTGGAGACAGTGTTGAAGCAGAAATAATTATTCTGATGTTTGGATATTTAAAGGCCTGGCGATGTTTGAGATTTCTTCGTCGTCAGGTCTTTTTCTTCTGGGCATTGATTATTTTCTATACATAAGTCATAATCGTTCAGCATAGGTTTCCGATTAATAAAATATAACATTATTGGGGTCAACAAGTTGCAGAAGAAAATTTACCTTCTCAGTTTTGGCTACCAGATGGATGCGGAAAAGAACAGAGGTTGACCTTACCCCTCACACTGGACAGCTTTCCAACAGAGTTTTCTGAGGTTGTGCCTGTTTGTTTCTCTCCTGCCAAATTCGGATAAATTCATCCGGGGTT
>JAZDPD010000090.1:0-6838 GCA_043798045.1 Candidatus Omnitrophota bacterium
CACATCGCCATAACCGCACACCACGGCGATCTTTCCGGCAATCATTACGTCGGTTGCGCGTTTGATGCCGTCAACCAAGCTTTCCCGACAACCGTAAAGATTGTCAAACTTCGATTTGGTAACAGAATCATTAACATTAAAAGACGGGAACAATAATTTCCCTTCTTTAAACATTTGGTATAAACGATGAACGCCCGTTGTTGTTTCTTCAGAGACACCTTTGATTTTTGGCGTAATACCATGCCAAAGTTTAGGCGTTTCCTTAAGCGTTTGTTTCAAGCAGGCATACAGTTGTTTCTCATCCTCACCCTCGACTTTACGATCAAGGACTTTGGGATTCTTTTCCGCAGCAAGCCCAAGATGAACCATCATGGTCGCATCACCGCCGTCATCAACAATAAGGTCCGGACCTTTTCCACCGGGGAAAACCAAAGCCTTCTTGGTACACCACCAGTATTCTTCCAGTGTTTCACCTTTCCAGGCAAAAACTGGAACGCCAAGATCGGCGATCGCTGCGGCAGCCTGATCCTGGGTTGAAAAGATATTACAGCTGGCCCAACGCACATCAGCACCTAAGGCCACCAGTGTTTTGATAAGTACAGCCGTTTCAATGGTCATATGAAGAGATCCCATGATGCGGGCCCCCTTCAACGGCTTTTGCTTGCCATACTTGCGGCGAAGCGACATCAATCCGGGCATTTCTTTTTCCGACATGGAAATCTGCTTATGCCCCAGCTCGGCCAGGGTCATGTCTTTAACTTTGAATTCACTGGCTGGCATTAGATCCCCGCGTCTTTCTTTAGTTTGGCTGCAACATCAGTTTTTTCCCAACGGAACGACGCATTGCCGAAATGTCCATAGGCAGCTGTCTGCCGGAAAACAGGCTTGCGCAAATCAAGCATCTGGATAATCCCCTTAGGCTGCAAGTTAAAATTCTTACGAATAATCGTAACAATTTTTTCTTCTTCGATCTTGCCTGTCCCAAAAGTATCAACAAAAATACTGAGCGGTTCAGCTTTACCAATAACATAGCTTAACTGGATCAAACATTTATCAGCAATGCCTGCCGCCACAATGTTCTTGGAAATGTAACGTGCTGCATACGCCGCAGAACGGTCAACCTTGGTCGGATCCTTGCCCGAGAAAGCTCCGCCGCCATGAGGAACGATCCCGCCATAAGTGTCAACCACGATCTTACGCCCTGTAACACCGGTATCAGACTGTGGACCACCCACAACAAATTTCCCGGTTTGATTTACATAAAACTTCGTGTTCTTGTCGATCAATTTTCCAACAACCGGCATGGCCACAACTTTAATGATTTCGTTGCGCGCCTTATCAGTGATCTTCTTGCCTGTTTTATCAAGGATCTTTTCCGTATGCTGACATGCCAAAACAACCGAATCAATGCGCTTGGGCGCAGCATTCACATACTCAACCGTAACCTGACTTTTACAATCAGGTCCGAGATAATCAAGCTCTTTGCTCTTTCTGACATCTTCAACGCGCTTGACCAGTTTATGCGCCAATGTGATCGGCAGCGGCATAAGTTCCTTGGTCTCATTGGTAGCATAACCGTACATAATTCCCTGGTCACCAGCGCCGCCGGCATCTACACCCTGGGCGATATCAGGTGACTGTTGATTGATCGCATTGAGGATCGCGCATGTATTGGCATCAAACCCGTAAACAGGGCTGGTATAACCGATATCATTGAGCACACCACGTACAAGTTTATGAACATCAATATAGGATGATGTTGTAATTTCACCGCCGACAATAACTAGCCCCATGGAAATGAACGTTTCACACGCCACACGCCCTTTGGGGTCATTCTTCAGAACCGCATCCAACACGGCATCCGAAATTTGATCACAAACCTTATCCGGATGACCATTGCCGACAGATTCCGATGTGATAAAATAATTACCTTTCACGTTTTCATTCCTTTCGTTATTTAATAAATAAATGTAGTGCTTTAATGATTCAGAAAATACTTTTGCGCCTCATCGTAAGACTCCAAACTGCCGATATCATACCATTTACCTTGAAATTTAAAACCATAAACTGGAGTATTTTTATAAAGCCACTGGATACAGCCGCCTGTGGTATCAGTCGCATGTGTTTCATCGACATAACGACGAATAAACGGCAGTACTTCCTTGGGAAAATAATATAAACACATGGATATCAGGCTGGATTTTGGCAAGGCTGGCTTTTCCTCAAGCGCTGCGATACGCCCCATGGCATCAACAGAAACAACCCCGTACTTGGAGGCAGCTTTCACATCACGTATATCGTAGGCACCCACTGTGGCATCCGGCCCCTTGGAGCGTGCGAAAGCCACAAAATCTTCAATGCTGGCATCAAATAAATTATCGCTTCCAGCCACAAGCCAGTCTGACGCCGTCAATTCCTTATCCACCACAAAGAGTATATCCCCGACTGCACCCAGGCGTTCTTCCGGCACCTTGGTGCCGTCATTAATAACCCGAATGGGAAAAGGCATCCTTGAATTTCGGGCAGCCCACGCGCTGAGTAAGCCGGCGAACTTGTCATTGGTGACAACGCAAACCTCTTCAATTCCAGACAACGGCACAAGTTTGTCGATCACATGATCAATCAAAGATTTCCCACAAACATCAAGTAAAGCTTTGGGTGTATCTTTAACAACAGGATACAGCCTTGTGCCGTAACCACCCGCCAGAATCAAAACTTTCATGTGGCCTGCCCATGGTAATGGTAAAATTCCGGAACCAGCTTGGTGAGTTCTGACATCATAAACTCTTCAACCTCCTGGCCGGTACTCAAGCGCAACGCCTGTCGCGCCAGTTCCTGCGCATCAGAAAATCGAATGCTCCGCACAGCTTTTTTGATCACGGGAATGCTTGAAGGCGACATGCTGAAACAATCCAGGCCAAGCCCCAGAAGAACAACAGCCAAGGTTGGATCGCTGGCCATTTCTCCGCAAACACTGACTTTGATGTTGGCATCATGTGCCGCACTGATCGTACGGCGAATCAGACGCAAAACCGCCGGATGCCCCGGTTCATAAAACTGCGCCATTTTCTCATTCCCGCGGTCAACCGCCAACGTATACTGAATAAGGTCGTTGGTCCCGATACTGAAAAAATTGCATTCTTTAGCTAATAGATCAGCTGTCATGGCTGCCGAAGGGACCTCGACCATAACACCCACAGGCATATTTTCGTTAAAAGCAATACTCTTCTCGCGCAAACGCTGTTTAACGCCTTTAAGTATTCCGTTAGCCGCGCGTAATTCACCAGGACCAGCAATCATAGGATACATCATGCCAACATTGCCATGCACTGAAGCACGAAGGATTGCCCGCAACTGTGTCTTGAATATTTCCTGCTCATGCAGGCACAAACGTATCGCGCGTGATCCCAGAAAAGGCGTCATTTCTTTCGGAAGCTGGATGCTGGAAATAAACTTGTCGCCGCCAAGGTCAAGCGTGCGTATGATCACCGGATTGGGCGCCATGGCTTCAGCAATTCTTTTATAAGCCTGATACTGCTCTTCTTCTGTGGGAAGGTCCAAACGGTTCATGTAGAAAAATTCGGTACGATAAAGTCCGATCCCTTCTGACTTATACTTCTTAACAGCGGGAATTTCCCCATCCATTTCGAAATTTGCCATCAAAAGTATCCGGCGCCCGTCCTGCGTTTCATTGGGCGCGTCGGGCATCTGCGCCACCGCACCTTCATACTGAGCAATCTTTTCTTTTTCCTTGGTATAAAGGGCCAGGATATCTTCATCCGGATGAATGATCACAACCCCTTTGCGTCCATCCACAATGATCTGGTCCTGATTGCTGATGCGCAAGGTCGCGTCTTTCAGGCCAAGAACCGCCGGAACTCCAAGCGACTTGGCAATGATCGCCGTGTGGGCCGTACGTCCCCCCACATCTGTCACAAACCCCATGATCTTTTTGTCATACATGGTCACGGCATCTGACGGAGAAATATCATGTGCCACAATGATAACGTCACCCGAAAGCAGATCAAAATCATGCACGCGCGTTTCACCCATCAGGTGTTTTAAAACACGACGACCAACATCTTCTATATCCGCCGAACGTTCTTTGATATAAACATCCTGGATCTTCTCAAAAACCTGAACATACCGCTTGAGGACTTTTGAGAAAACACTCTCGGCACTCTGTTTGTCCGAACGAATATGTTTATAGACATCATCAAGGAGCATGACATCTTCAAGGACAAGAAGATGGGCATCAAATATCTGCCCGTCCTTACTTCCGCCCTGGGCAATGATCTTTTCCTTAATGGCGATGATTTCGTCCTTGGTATGCGCAACAGCTTCATCGAAACGCGCTATTTCAACCACAACCTCTTCATCAAAAACAGCTCGATCAGGAACGATGAAATCCTGCTGGTCCATCAAAAACGCAGAACCAATAGAAATGCCTGCCGCCGCCGGTATCCCCTTGAGAACAACCTCAGGTCTAATCTTCTTTGGCAAGGTAGGCCTCCAGTTCAGCAAACATCGCTTCAGCATCAACTCCCTCAACCATCATCTCGACTTCACTTCCGCAATCAGCCCCAAGCATGAGCATTCCCATGATCGATTTGCCGTTAACTTCATCCTGGCCTTTACGGACAGAGATTACAGAAGAATATTTATTGGCAATCTGAACAAATACCGCTGCAGGCCGCGCATGAAGCCCTTGTCGGCTTCTAATAATAAGTTTCTTTTCGATTTTAGGCATAGCTTAATCCGGCTTAACGTTTGATCACGCGGTTGCGCTCAATGGCTGTAATCAGAATCTGCGTCAGTTTGTGTGAATCATGTCGCACAAAATCCTTGACGCCAAGAATATCTTCCGCAAAAACCTTGTATCCCATGGCCCGAATCTCTTCGATATCAGCCAGCACAGGGACAGAACTTTCTTCCCGATAACGCTTCAACGCGACCTCATCTTTCACTTCACTCGCATTCACCACAACAGCATCAATTATATTTCGATTGCTATGCTTAAGCAAGGCTTTCACATGCTCACTGGCGGTATAATTCTCCGTTTCGCCCTTCTGTGTCATAACATTGCATACATAAATCTTGAAAGCTGAGGAAGACTCGATGGCCTCGGGAATCCCCTTGATCACAAGATTCGGCAAAACACTTGTATATAAACTGCCGGGCCCAAGGATGATAACATCGGCATCATGGATGGCATCAATAGCACCCTGCGTCGGAGCGGCATCCGGCATGTTGAGAAAAACATTCTCGATTGGAACACCGCAGCGCGGGATCTTGGCTTCGCCCTCGGTAATTTTCCCATCACGGTAACGCGCCACCAGATGGACATTGGCAACTGTCGATGGAACGACTTTTCCCCGAATTGCCAAAACCTTGCTGGTCAATTCAATCGCCTGACAGAAATCACGATTACCGACTTCATAAAGGGCCGTGAGGAACAAATTTCCAAAGTTATGCCCTTTGAGTTCTGATTTCTCAGGAAACCTGTATTGAAACAAATCCCCCATAAGTCCTGGAGCATCAGCCAGTGCCACCAGGCAATTACGGATATCGCCGGGTGCTACAATATTAAACTGTTCACGCAGCCTTCCGGAAGATCCACCACTGTCGGCCACTGTCACAATTGCGGTGATATTGGCCGTATATTCTTTTAAAGCCAGCAGCAAATTAGAAAGACCATGCCCGCCGCCAATAGCCACAATCTTCGGGCCACGTTCCAAAAAACGCTTTTGATAAAGAATATTGACAAGATCCTGTTCACGCTTGGGAAGCAAGATCGTTATAAAAGAAATGAGCATCTTGCCAATGCCAAGCACGATAAACACGATTCCGCAAAGAACAATGACCATGCCGAACGTACTGACAAAAGGATGCGGATATGCAGAGAAATAGGCACCGATCGCAACGACACAGACCCCAAAAAGCGACGTGAGAACCCATCGCTTGATCTGCATGCCTGGATACAACCACTTGAGAAGATTACTGGACATTATCCTTAATCAGAAAAACTTAACCCAGTTGCGCGTCTTCACGCGCAACAAGTTCAAGGATCTCTTTTTTGTCTTTAACAGCCTTCAGACTGTCACGAAAATATTTGTCTTTTAACAAACGTGAAACGCGCGCCAAAGCCTTAAGATGGGGGCCTGCAGAATCAATAGGAGCAGCCAAGAGAAAAAATATGTACACAGGCTCACCGTCAAGCGCGTCAAAATCAATCCCCTTTTTGCTAATAGCAAGTCCAGCCACAAGCTTGTCAACACAATCAGTCTTTCCGTGGGGAATCGCAATTCCCTGACCGATGGCCGTCGATCCCAAAGATTCACGCGCCATCAACACATCAATGATCTTGACCTTATGTTTTTTTTCAAAAGCGCCAGAATCAACCATGAATGAAACCATCTCATCAATGAGCTCTTTTTTATTGGTAGCTTTCAAGTCAACAGTAACCGCGTCGGGACAAAGAAAATCAAGGATCTTCATAAGATACTTTACTCCTGGTAGGTTTAAAAAAATAAAAGCGGCGGAAGGGGTTCGAACCCTCGACATCGACCTTGGCAAGGTCGCATTCTAGCCAACTGAATTACCGCCGCATTTGAACTTATTAAAGAACAACTTAAAGATTTTATATTTTACCATTCACCGAACTTAAGTCAACATCAAAGAATATAAATTGATGCTCCCGCGAATTGTAACTCATAGTGCGACAAAAATAAGCTTTAAGATCAATTGTTACCCTGCAAGCATTCCTTTGCCATTTCATTCGCCGTCTTGTAACCCAAAATCTTCCTGGGGTAGTTATTCATCCAATCCTGAATCCATT